>NZ_CAWURG010000044.1:0-107267 GCF_963924895.1 uncultured Sphaerotilus sp. | reverse complement strand
TGGCCGGGGCCGGCCTCGCGCCGGATGATCAGCGCGGCCCGGCCACCGGGCGGAGCGTCCTCACCCTGGCGACCGTAGCCCTGCGCCTCGCAGCGCCGCGTGTTGTCACAGCCGACCACCCAGTCGCGGAAGGTGTGCAGTGTCCCGAGTCCGTCGGCGGTCAAGGCCGTGCCGGAGAGCATCAGGAGGGCGGTGGCGAGCTGAGATCGGAACATGCAGGAAGCTTCAAATCGGAAATGGGATCAGTGGCAGGAACGGTAGCACCCTCGGCACCGGTGCTCGTCGGACCCATAACGATCAGCGTATCGCGGCTTGCAGCGAGCCATCCCCCCAGCCCTGCAACGGGCCCAGCGGATTGCGCCGGACCTCATATTCGTTGATGGTGGGCTGACCGCCGACCAGCTCGTACACCAGCAAGTCATCGACAAACACCAACAGCGCATCAACGCTCCAGCCCTTGGTGACCGTTTCGCGCTTGAAATTCAGCGAATCGATCCAGAAGTTGCCCACCCGGCGACGTTCGAGCTTCTTGACAGAAATGGCGTAGCCATTGCATTGCTTGCCGACATGGAGACAGTCTCGGATGCCTCGGTCGACGTCCTCCGGCTTGATCAGCGCGGCGGCAGCGAAGCGTTGCAACACGTCGGAAAAATGCAGCACGGTGATGGCCGGGTTCAGGTGCGGATCCAGCCCCTCGAGGTGCACCTCCGCGCGGGTGGCCTTGTAAGGCGTGATGGACGCGAGCGATTTCACCGCATCGTCGTAGCTGTTCCAATCAGAGACCACTTCGGTCTTGGCGGTCGGCAGCAACGAGGTGCAAGCCCCTGCCATCGCCGCAAGGCCCAAGAGGGCGAACAGGCGAATCAAGCGAATCAAGCGATTGCAAATATGCGGCATGAGTAGGGTTCACGGCAGGTTGGCACCGAGAACCGCCTGACTCTACGTACAGATGGCGACACCTTCTGTTCGATACCGAACACATGACTGCAACGCGCCACAGGTCCCATGCACAGGGTGGCGTTCGCCTATGTTCGTTATCGAACGGACATCAGGAGCCAGGATGCATACCGTTGACGCCAAGCCGCCCATGGCTGCCTGCGGTCGGCAGAGGTCTCGCGCATGGACATGATTGTCCGCTGGGGCGGCGGTCGCCGCTTGAGCGGCTTCTTGCTGGACGCGCTGTGGCCCGACTTCCAGCCGCAGCACCTTGACGCTGCACTGGCTTGGTTCGGTCAGCAGGACCGCACCCTCGGCGGCTGAAGTCGGTATCCAGGCGCCGAACACACCCGCTCGGTCCAAGCAACCGCCAAGTTCGACGTACTGTCAATCCGCATCTTGATCAAGTCGCCGACGAGGTGGCGTCCGTTTCAGCCGCAGGGATCTGCGGCAGCACCGTGCGGCGCAACTCGTCCACGGTGTAACCCTCCCTGATCAGCGCGTCACGCAGCCACTGCGGCTGCGTCCCCTGCCCGTCCCACACCTCCGCCGTCACCGGATGGCGATAGCGGATTTCGGCAGGTTCCCGCGAGCGCACGGGTTCGACGGGGCGTCCGCGCAACTCATTTGGCGTGATGCGCCAGAAGTCCATCAACTTCCGGATCTTGCGGATCGCGGCAATTCTTTCGGCGTCGTCTTCGAGATCAACGATCTGGCGTTCAGTATTCTTCATCGATGAATGACAGCCCTGCAAGCTGTAACAGAGATCGGATAATCGCACAGAACCGGATTCGGTACAGCACCCCGGCCAAGTCGATTACAATCCCGAGTGACGGGCCTCCCTGCATGGGGGCGCGGCCAAACGGGTCAGGTCGGGAACGAAGCAGCCCTAACCGTTAGCCTTCAGTGCCAGGGTTCAGGCTCGTCACCCTTCATCCTCCCCGCCATTCCTCGCGGGCTTTCAGGACTAGAAGGGCTTTTTACTTCCGAATCTCGTTCAATGCACGGCCCACGCCGCGCATCATGCCGCCGTGTCCGCCACGAGTTGCCAGAGCATGGTGACTTCTGCCGACCGGGCCGCATGCAGCGCATCCTCGGCGTCGCCGGCTTTCGGGTGGCGCGGGCGGATGGACTGGATGGCCAGCACCCGCAGCCCGGCCTGCGCGATCCACTCCAGCAACTGCGCCCGGCTGCGCAGACCCAAGTGCTCGGCCAGATCCGACAGGATCAACCAGCCCTGCCCGCCCGGGCTCAGGTGCTCGGCCAGCCCGGACAGAAAGCCTTTCAGCATGCGGCTGTCCGGGTCGTAGATGGCGTGCTCGATCGAGGAGCTGGGCTTGCCCGGCAACCACGGCGGATTGCACACGACCAGCGGTGCACGGCCCGGCGGAAACAGATCCGCCTTCACCAGTTCGACCTGCGCCGCGTGCCCGAGCCGCTCGAGGTTGTCCGCCGCACAGGCCAGCGCGCGGTCATCCAGGTCGGTGGCGACGATCCGCTTCACGCCCCGCTGCGCGAGCACCGCGGCCAGCACGCCCGTGCCGGTGCCGACGTCGAAGGCCAGCGCACCCGAAGGCAGCGGCGTTGCGGCCACGAGGTCGACGTATTCCCCCCGCACCGGCGAGAAGACCCCGTAATGGGCATGGACCCGCCCGCCGGTCGCCGCGATCGGCACCCCTTTCTTGCGCCATTCGTGCGCGCCCACCAGCCCCAGCAATTCCCGCAGCGACACCACGGAGGCCAGTCCATCCGGTGCGCCATAAGCCTCCGCGCAGGCCTGGCGCCAATCAGGTGCGCGGCGCAGGGCGATGCCGTAGTCGGCCTCGACCGGCATGACGATCGCCGACAGCAGGCGGGCGCGCTGGGCCTGCGCGAGCCGGTGGCGGTGGAACTGGTCGGTGAGCGACGCGGCGGCGGGCCTGGGGCCGGATGCCCGCTCGAGACGGCGGGTCATCGCCTGCAGCAGCAGCCGCGCGTTCTGGAAGTCGCCCCGCCACAGCAGCACCGCGCCCTCGCGCGCCAGGCGCAGTGCGTCGTCCGCACGGGTCTGGTCGTCGGCCACGACGACACGGCGTGGCACCGGCGCGCCGTTCTCGGATCTCCAGCGGGCGGTGCGGACTTGATCGTCTTCGGTCCAGGTCAACATCGGAGGCTGGGTCATGGCGGTGCGCAGCGCGCGGTCAGGAGTGGCTCAACTCGCCAGTATCGCCGGTGGTCGCCGGACGCCACAGGCGCTAGCATCGACGGCATGCCCACAACAGGAGTCACACCATGATCCGTACCCTTTTGCCCCTCGATGGCAGCTCTGAAGCACTGGCCGCCGTCCACCAGGCGCTGCAATTGCGCGCCCAGGGTCTGGACTTCACGGCCGTGCTGCTCAATGTGCAGGAGCCCCCGCACCTGTACGAGGTGGTGCTGGCGCCCGATGCCGATCTGATCGAGGGCGCCAGCCATGAGGCCGGTGAACACGCGCTGTCCTCGGCGCAGGCGCTGCTGGACGCGGCCGGCGTGGCCCATGAGTCGCTCGTGGTGACGGGCGACGCGGCGCAGCAGGTGGTCGAGCAGGCGGAACTGCTGGGCTGCGACCTCGTCGTGCTGGCCAGCCTGAGCCACTCGGTGACGCAGGCCGTGCAGCGCCACTGCCGCGTGCCGGTGCTGCTCGTGCCGCACCTGCTGCCGGAGGTGGAACCGGCCGACCTCGCCGATCAGGAAGACGAGGCCACCGCAGAGCCGACCTGAGCGCGGCTGCGCCCAGGCGGCCCGCTCACGCCGCTGGGCTCACTTGCGCAGGCGGTTGGGGTGCCAGTAGAGGAACTTGGCGTAGATGTCCACGTCCTTCGTCTCGCGGATGAAGAACATGCCGATCACGAAGGTGACCGCCGCCACCGCGATCGGATACCACAGGCCGTGGTACATGTCGCCGTTCTGGGCCACCATCGCGAAGGCGATGGTCGGCATCAGACCGCCGAACCAGCCGTTGCCGATGTGGTAGGGCAGGCTCATCGAGGTGTAGCGGATGCGGGTCGGGAACATCTCGACCAGCGTGGCGGCGATCGGGCCGTAGACCATCGTCACCAGCAGCATGAGCACCACCAGCACAGCGACCACCCCCACGTGGTTGACCTTGGCCGGATCCGCCTTCACGGGATAGCCCGCCGCCTTCAACGCGTCAGGCAGCAGCTCCTTGCGGAAACGCGAGATCTCGAAGAGGCTGTCTTTCTCGAAACGATCGCCCTCGGGGGTCAGGTGGCCGTTCGGTGGCGCCAGCACGACCTGGCCAATGTGCACCTCCGTGGACGAGCCGGAGGGCAGTGCCACGTTGGTGTAGCTGGCCGCCAGTTGTGCGAGCGTCCGCTTCGCGATGTCGCAGGACGAGGTGAAGTCGGTCTCCGTGGCGATGGGGCTGCCCTGGAAGGAGCAGGTCATCGGATCGGCCTTCACGACGATCTGGACACGCTCCTGCGCGGCGGCCAGATCCGGATTGGCCATGGCGGTCAGCATCTTGAACAGCGGGAAATAGGTCAGGCAAGCGATCAGCAGGCCGGCCATGATGATCGGCTTGCGACCAATCCGGTCCGACAGCGTTCCAAACACCACGAAGAACGGCGTGCCGATCAGCAGGGCCACGGCGATCAGGATGTTGGCGGTGGTCGAATCGACCCGGAGCACGCTCGTCAGGAAGAACAGCGCATAGAACTGTCCCGTGTACCAGACCACGGCCTGACCGGCGACCAGCCCGAACAGCGCCAGCACGATGATCTTGAGGTTCTTCCACTGCCCGAAGCACTCGGCCAGCGGCGCCTTGGAGGTCTTGCCCTCTTCCTGCATCTTGCGGAAGGCCGGCGACTCGCTCATCGAGAGGCGAATCCACAAGGACCCTGCCAGCATCACCGCCGACAGGCCGAAGGGAATGCGCCAGCCCCAGTCGGAGAACTGCGCCTCGCCCAGCAGGCTGCGCGTCGCCAGGATCACGACCAGCGCGAGGAACAGACCGACCGTGGCCGTCGTCTGGACCCAGGCCGTGTAGGCACCGCGCTGGTTCTGCGGTGCGTGTTCGGCGACATAGATGGCCGCACCGCCGTACTCGCCGCCCAGCGCCAGACCCTGCAGCATGCGCAGCAGCACCAGCGCGATCGGCGCAAAGGCGCCCGCCGTGCTGTAGGACGGCAGCACGGCCACCAGCGCGGTCGAGACGCCCATGATCACGATGGTCGCCAGGAAGGTGTACTTGCGGCCGATCATGTCGCCCAGGCCACCAAAGACCACCGCCCCGATCGGTCGCACGATGAAGCCGGCAGCGAAGGCCAGCAGCGCGAAGATGAAGGCGGACGTCGGCTCCAGTGCCGAGAAGAACTGCTGGGCGATGATCGCGGCCAGCGCGCCGTAGAGGTAGAAGTCGTACCACTCGAAGATGGTGCCGAGCGACGAGGCGAGGATGACCTTGCGCTCCTGCGCGGTCATCGGTGCCGGGGCATCGTGGTAATCGGCGTCGGTATCGACGGCGGCGTCACGGACGTCCTGCAGATTGGACATGCTGTTCTCCTGCCGGGGCGGACGATCGGGTCGCCCGCGCACACGGCGCTGTGGTCAATTCAAGGCAGAGGATGTCGGCACCGGGCCGCACCCGCTGGCCATTCGGATCAGATGCGCAGGCCCTTGATGGTGGCAAGCAGGCGACGGGGGGCAAACACCTTGGCCTCGGGCACGGCATCGGCCGCTTCCAGACCGCGCTTGAGGATCTGGTCCGCGCCCGCGCGGCCAAAGGCATCACCCAGCGCCAGATAGACCACACGGGTCAATTCGGCCAGTTCGGCGTGCGTGCCCGGCAATTGCCAGTCGTGCTGCAGCGCGCGGCTCCAGCCGCTGCGGAACTGCTGCCGCAAGGCGGGCGCCGCCATCGCGTCGTCCAGCCGCTGCAAGGCATCCTTGCGGACCTCGTCGAGCGCCTCGCGGTGGTACTGAAACACCTCGGCCACGATGGCACGCATCAGGGCGCCGAAGATCACCGGCGGCTCTTCCGGCTCCTGCACCGGCACGGGGGCGGCCGCCTGCGCCGCCGCAAGGGCCACCGCGACCGGATTGATCACCGGCGTGACGGCCGACACGGGTGGCGCTGCGGGCGGAGGTGGCGGTGGCGCGGATGCCCGGGCCGCGGCACGGGCCGCCTGCATGGCCGGCCACGGATCCAGCGGGAGGCGCTCCGAGCTTTCCCGCAACGCCTTGTAGAAACCGTTGTAGAGGCGTTTGACGGACGCCGCATCCAGCAGATTGCGCTGGGCGACTGCATCGACGAACGCGATGATGTCCGAGACGTTTTCCCCGCGCATCGACTCGTGCTGGAGCCAGAGTGCCTCGGTCAGCGCCGTTTCGTCGAGCAAATCCGAAAACACTGCCACAGCCGCACGGCGCCGGGTTGCTTGCATGTCGGCCATGGTCAGGCGTCCCCGCGTCTGTCTGGAATTGAAAATTTCATGCTATCTCTTCGAACGCCGCATGGTCGGCGTCAATATTGTCAAGAACGATGCTCAAGAAAAATCTGAAAACATTGAATCCTGACATAAATTCACGCGGATTTTCGGGTTCCCCCCTGAATCATGGAGCGGTACCAATTCGTTTATCACATTGGCAACGCCCTGGTGCCGGCACGAGCACACCGCGACGGCAGCCGCAGCCCCCGTGCATCGGGGCGGCCTGCACCGCTATATCGACAGACGCACCGGACTTTCAAGCCGGACGCACGCTCAGCCGCGGCGGCGCAGACAGGCCGACAGGAAGTCCGAGAGGATCGGATTGCCGTCCAGCTGCGTGGCGTAGCTCATCTGCTGGGCCATGAATTCCGGGTGCCACTGCATGCCGAAGACATAGCTCGGCCCGGTCCAGCGGATGGCCTCGATCAGCCCGTCCGGCTGGGCACGGGCTTCCACCGTCAGGTCGCGGCCCAGGTCCTTGACCGCCTGGTGGTGGATCGAGTTGATCGAAGCGGTGTCCACGCCGGGATACAGCGCCGACAGATGGGTCCCGGGGACGATGGCCATCTCGTGGAACTGCTGGTCGTACTGCTGCAGGTGCAGGTGGCGCACGGAGGACGGTGCCTGCGTCGGGATGTCCTGGTAGAGCGTGCCACCGAGGGCCACATTGATGAGCTGGCAACCCCGGCAGATGCCCAGCACCGGCTTGCCGGCCGCGACGAAGGCCTCGAAGAGATCGATCTCGTAGCGGTCGCGGATCCGGTCGCCGCTCCACTCCGGGCGCAGCGGGGTTTCGCCATAGCTTTCGGGCGCGATGTCGTTGCCACCTTGCAGCACCAGCCCGTCCAGATGGCTGGCGTACTCGGACAGGCTCATCTCGCTGCGTGCAATCATGCCGTCGCTCTCGATGGCGGGGATCATGACCGCCAGGGCCCGGCCACCCAGCACCCAGTGCGCCACCGACTGCTCCAGATAGTGCAGCGTGCGGGTGAACACCCCACCCAGATCGGCCACCGGCGTGTTGGGAAAATAGATGCGGGCGGAAATGCCGATCAGCGGAGGACGGGACATGGCGGTTCCTCGGATTCCATTTCAGTGCGTCCATTCTTGCAAACCCTAGGTCTCGCCTCCCGGCAATGTTGCGGATTTGTCCGGGTTAATCCATGTGCAGCCCGCCACGCGCATGAAAAACCGAGGCCTGCTAGGATTTCCTTCCACTCCGGACGCCCACCGAACGATGAACAGCCCCACCGACTCTCCCGCCACCGCATCGTCGGGCAACCAGGACCACGAGGCCGGACGTCCGATGTCCGCCGTCATCCGGGCCCGCATCCAGGCCGCCCATCGCCGCTTCCACGCCAACGACAACATCGCCGACTTCATCCAGCCCGGTGATCTGGAGGCCCTGCTGGACGAGGTGCAGGGGAAGATGGCCGGCGTGCTCGACAGCCTGGTGATCGACACTGTGAGCGACCACAACACCCAGGACACCGCCCGCCGCGTGGCCAAGATGTACCTGCAGGAGGTCTTCCGCGGCCGCTACGTGCCACAGCCGCCCGTGACCGAGTTCCCCAATGTGGAGCACCTGAACGAGCTGATGATCGTCGGCCCGATCACCGTGCGCAGCGCCTGCTCGCACCACCTCTGCCCGATCATCGGCAAGCTGTGGATCGGCGTCATGCCCAACGAGCACTCGGCGCTGATCGGCCTGTCCAAGTACGCCCGGCTGGCCGAGTGGATCATGAGTCGCCCGCAGATCCAGGAAGAAGCCGTCACCCAGGTCGCCGACCTGCTCAACGACAAGATGCAGCCCGACGGACTGGCCGTCATCATGGAGGCCGACCACTTCTGCATGGGCTGGCGCGGTGTCAAGGACATGGACTCCAAGATGATCAACAGCGTCATGCGCGGCTCCTTCCTCAAGGATCCGAACCTGCGCCGCGAATTCCTCTCGCTCGTCACCCACCGCAAAGGCTGAATCCCATGCTCGTCCGCCTGCTCTATGCCAGCCGCGCCGAAGCGGTCACGCCCGAGATGATCGACTCGATCCTCGCCCAGTCGCGCACCCACAACCCGGCCCTCGGCATCACCGGCATCCTCTGCCATGGTGGCAATGTCTTCATGCAGGTGCTCGAAGGCGGCCGCGACACCGTGAACCGCCTCTACAACGACATCGTCCGCGACGGGCGCCACCACGACGTGGTGGTCCTGCACTACGAGGAGATCACCGAGCGGCGCTTTTCCGGCTGGACGATGGGCCAGGTCAATCTGGCGCGCATCAACCCGGCGATCGTGCTCAAGTACAGCGACCGACCGGTGCTGGACCCCTTCTCGGTGTCGGGGCAGGCCTCGCTGGCCATGCTCGAAGAGCTGATCGCCACCGCCTCGATCGTCGGACGCACCGCTTGACGGCAGCCGCGACGCTGCCCCTGCGCGGCGTCGACTTCACCGGCCGCCCCACCCCGCGCAAGCCCATCACCCTGGCCGAAGGCCGTCTGGTCGGCGACGTGCTGCGCCTGGAGCGGCTGCGCGCCCTGCCCGACGAAGCCGCCTTCGCCGCCAGCCTGCGCGAGCCGGGGCCGTGGCTGGGCGGCTTCGACCTGCCCTTCGGTCTGCCGCGGGAGCTGGTCACCGCGCTGGGCTGGCCCGCCACCTGGGGCCCGCTGATCGCGCACTACCGGACGCTCGACCGCGCCGAGATCCGCGCCACCTTCGCCGCGTTCTGCAACACCCGTCCGGCCGGCGCCAAGTTCGCGCACCGGGCCTGTGACCGGCCGGCGGGTTCGTCCCCGTCGATGAAGTGGGTCAATCCGCCGGTGGCCTTCATGCTGCACGCGGGCGTGCCGGCGCTGCTGGACGCCGGCTGCACCCTGCCCGGCTTCCACGCCGGCGATCCGACCCGCACCGCGCTGGAAGCCTATCCGGGACTGCTGGCCCGCGAACTCCTCGGATCCCGCTCCTACAAGAGCGACGACCGCGCCCGCCAGACGCCCGAGCGGCTGCTGGCCCGGCGCGATCTGGTCGACGCGCTCGAGCAGGGCCGCACCCGGCTCGGACTGCGCCTGAAACTCACGGTCGCGCAGCACGACGCGCTGGTCGCCGACCCCACGGGCGATCGGCTGGACGCCGTGCTCTGCCTGCTGCAGGCCGGCTGGGCTTCCCGGCAGACGGACCGGCACGGCTGGCCGGAACATGTCGATCCCGTCGAAGGCTGGATCCTCACCGCCTGAGGCCGTGCCCCCTCGGACGCAGGGCCGCCGACCACCCGGACAGGCGCATCGCCGGTATCGCCGATTACCGTGAACAAGTTCACAATCGTTGCATGCCTCCCACCTCTGGCCTGTCCACGATGCTGATGCCCGCCGCAGACCTCGACCACCCGGTGACGATGCGCCATGCCGGGCGCGAGTTGCTGTCGCTGGCCCTGATCGACGCCCGCAACCGCAGCCTGCGCCTGTTCGCAGCCTTCGAGGCCGCCGCCCGGCCCGACGCGCTCGACGGCACACCGCCGCCGCTGCAAGGCTCGCCGCTGTGGTGGCTGGGACAGCTCGGCTGGTACCAGGAACACTGGATCGCCCGCAACGTGCAGCGCCACCGCGGCCGGCGCTGCGACGCACGCGGCATCCGGCTCGCGTCCATCGACCCGCGGGCCGACCTGTGGTGGGATCCACGCCTGCGCTCGCCCATTGAACGGGGCAGCACCGACCTGCCGCGGGCCGCCGCCGTGCGCCAGTACCTCGTCGACACGCTGGAGGTGACGCTGGAGCTGCTGATGGACGCCCCGGAGCAGGACGAGACGCTGTACTTCTACCGCGACGCGCTGTTCCACGAGGACCGGCAGGCCGAGCGCCTGATCGAGGCGGCGCAGATGCTGGACGTGCCGCTGCCGGAGGCCACCTCGCCCGGCGCCTGGGTGCCGCACCAGCCGCTGGCGGTCAGCGCCGGCCACTGGCACATCGGCATCGCGCCGGAACAGGGCGGCTACGTCTTCGAGAGCGAACGCGGCCGGCGGCTGGACTCCTGCCCGGACCACGACATCGACGCCCAGCCGGTGTCCTGGCAGCAGTTCCTGGAGTTTGTCGCGGACGGCGGTTACCGCCAGTCGCGCTGGTGGAGCCCGGTGGGCTGGGACTGGGTCTGTCGGCAGCAGCGCAGCGGCCCGGTCATGGTCGAGGACCCGGCCGATGGGCTGACGCAGACGCGCTTCGGGCGCGCCATCCGCGTGCACCCGAACCATCCCGTCGTCCACGTCAATCTGCACGAGGCCCAGGCCTGGTGCCGCTGGGCCGGGCGGCGCCTGCCCAGCGAGGTCGAGTGGACCCATGCCGCCGAGCGCCTGGACCGGCAGGGCTTCCGCTGGGGCGAGGTCTGGGAATGGACCGCGGACCGGCTGGCCGCGCTGGAGCCGGACATGGGCGACTGCAACCTGCCGCAGCGCGAGGCCTTCCTCGCCGCCTGCACCCAGCACCGCGTGCTGCGCGGCGGCGCCACGGTGACCCGGCCGCGCCTGCGCGACGCGCGCCACCGCCACCACCGCCTAGCCGAGGACCAGCACGGCCTGACCGGATTCCGCAGCTGCGCCCTGTGAGCTGCTCCAGTCGGCGAGGAAGGCCGGCACCGCCTCGACCCGCAGCGGCCGCGACACCAGATAGCCCTGCACTTCCTCGCAGCCCTCGTCGAGGAGCGCCACCATCTCGGCTTCGCGCTCCACACCTTCGGCCAGCGTCTTCATGTGCAGCCCAGCCGCCATGTCGATGATGGCGTGCACGATCACGCGGGCGTCCGGCTCGGTGGTGAGCGCCTTGACGAAGCAGCGGTCGATCTTGAGCTTGTCGAAGGGGAAGCGCCGCAGGTAGGCCATCGACGAATAGCCGGTGCCGAAGTCGTCCAGCGCGATGCGCACGCCCAGCCGGTTCAGGCCGTGCAGCTGCGCCAGCGTGGCCTCGGTCTCGTTGAGCAGCACCGACTCGGTGATCTCCACCTCCAGCCGCTCGGCCGGCAGTCCGGTGGCGTCCAGCACCCGCCCGATCAGCAGCGGCAAGTCCTGCGTCATCACCTGCACGGCCGACAGGTTCACCGCCACCGACAGGTGCGCCGGCCAGGTGGTCGCGACCATGCAGGCCTGCTCCAGCACCCAGGCGCCGATCTCGTTGATCAGTCCCGCGTCCTCGGCGACGGCGATGAACTCGTCCGGGCGCACATCGCCCAATTCCGGGTGTTTCCAGCGCACCAGCGCCTCGAAGCCGGTGACGGTGCGGCTGGCCAGTGCGACCTGCGGCTGGTAGACCACCGAGAGCTGGTCGAGCGTGATCGCCGAGCGCAGCGCCCGCTCCAGCTGCAACCGGCGCACGACGCCCGCGCTCATGCCCGCGTCGTAGAAACACGCCCGCCCGCGGCCGCCGGCCTTGGCGCCGTAGAGCGCCAGATCGGCGTTCTTGAGCAACTGCTCCGGCTGGTCGCCGTCGCGTGGCGCCAGCGCGATGCCGACGCTGACCCCCATCGGCACGGTCAGGCCCTCGATGTCCAGCGACGTGCACAGCGTCGCCAGCACGCGGTCGGCGATCCGCTGCACCTCCTGGGGATCGGCGACATCGCACAGGATCATCGCGAACTCGTCGCCGCCGAGCCGCGCCACCATGTCCCCCTCGCGCGACACCGCCTTCAGACGCTCGCCGACCAGCCGGAGCAGGTGGTCGCCTACGTCGTGGCCCAGCGCGTCGTTGACGGTCTTGAAGCGGTCCAGATCGAGGCACAGGATGGCGAAGGGGTGGCCGGACAGGCGGGTCAGCGCCTCGTCGAGCATCATCCGGAAGTGGTGGCGGTTGCTCAGGCCGGTCACGGCGTCCACGTGCGCCAGCGTGAACAGGCGCGCCTGCTGCCGCTGCAGCGCGGTGTCGCGCGCTTCCAGTTCACCCAGCAGGAGGTTGAACCCGTCGTACAGCGCGCCCACCTCGTCGCTGCGGCTGGTGCTGACGCGCGTCATGTAGGCGTGGGTGCGCGAGACGTCGTGCATCACGTCGGCCAGTCCGGTGATGGGCTGGACCATGCCGTCCTGCACCTTGACCGCGGCCGCACTGGCCAGCAGACCGATGACCGCCGCGCCCATCAGCACCAGCAAGGCGCGGGCGACCGTGGCGCTGAAGGCCGGCGCGGCATCGGTGCACAGGACCAGTTGCCCGACCACCGACCCGTCGACTTGCACCAGCTCGGCGGTGTGCACGAGCGAGCCGGCGGCCATGCCGCCAGCCGACTCCGCGACCAGCCGGAGGATGTCCAGCGTCGCGGGCGGTGCGCTGCCCTTGACCGCGTAGGTCGCGAAGACCTGGGAGCGCAGGTCCAGCAAGGTGGCCCAGCGCACCTCCGGCACGGCGCCCAGCCCTTCCAGCACCCGGCGTGCCGCGGCCGGGTCCTCGAAGGACAGCGGCGCCCGCACGTTCTGCGCGAGCACCCGCGCCAGTCCCTGCGCGCGCTCCTCGACCCGGTGGCGCGAGTCGTGGTATTCCAGCAGCGTCACCCCGACGAACAGCAGCAGCGAGGCCATCAGCGTCGAAGCGATCACCACCAGGCTGAGCTTGGTGCGCAGGCTCATCTTGTGCAGCATGTGCGCGATCACAGGGCGCCCTCGCGCCGGACCGAGCCGTCGAGCACGGTCATCGCCAGCGACAGCAGATCGGCCGAGAGGCGCAGCCCGGCCGTCTGCGCGACCGCCCGGTTGACCTCGAAGCGCAGACGCCCGCTCTGGCGGACCAGCCCGATCACACCGCCCTGCTGTGCAAACCCCGGCAGGTCACTGACCGTGAGCACCGGCAGACCCCCCAGTTGCACCAGGGACAGGCCCGATTCGGCGATGAAGAGCACGTGGCAGGCGCGCGCCTCGTCGAGCCGGTTCACCTTGCGCCACTGGATCGGCACACCCTGCAGCGGACGGCCTTCCAGCGCGCGGAAGGCCTGGGTCAGCTCCTCGCGCACGCCGAACTGGCACAGCAGCATCGCGCCCTGGCGTGCGGGCTGGCTGGCCGGTGGCCACTCGGTGAACTTGGCGAAGTTCAGCACGAAGGCCGCCTGCACCGCCGCTTCGTCCGGCGCCGCCTCGACCGCCCCGGACCGGCCGAGCAGGCCCAGCACGACGGCGCACGCCAGCCGGCTTGTCCAGCCCGCGCGGGATCGGCGTCCCCGGGTCGGCCGCGGTGCGGCGGAGGTGGTGCGCATGCCGGGCGTGGCCGTTCAGCGGCTGATTTCCATGCGCACGCCGAGGCCGGGACTGACGTCCACCGGCTTCGAATAGCCGATGTCCGGCTGGATCTCGACCCGGCGCGGGCCACCCAGGTTGTAGGCCCGGGCGCTCAGCACGGTGTTGCGGGCCACCGACCAGCGGGCGCTCAGATCGAGCAGCTTGCGGGCCGGGATGTAGCTGGCGGAGGTGGCGTCCCGGCCGCGCTCGCTGGTGTAGCGGGCCCAGGCGTCCACGCTCAGCAGCGGCGAGACGTCGTAGGACAGGCGCAGCGTCAGCAGGTGGCGCGGGCTCTGGGCCAGCGCTCCGCCGCGGCCGGCCTGGCTGTCCGGTACCTCGGTGCGCAGCCAGGTGTAGCCCAGCTGCTGGCGCAGCGACGGCAGCGGGCGCCAGTCCGAGGACAGCTCCAGCCCGGTCGCCGACGCCCGGCCGGGCGCGCGGCCCAGGGTGGCGTCGATGTAGGGGGTTTGCGCCATGACGAGCTGCGGATTGACCGGCGTGGACGAGCGGAAGCCCAGCGGGTCATAGATCTGGCGGAACAGGGTGGCGTCGACGGCCAGCTGCTCGTTCAGGCGGTTGCGCAGGCCGGCCTGCAGGGCGCGCACCGACTCGACCACCGTCGGCTGGTCCGCCCCCGAGCGCAGCAGGATCGGCAGCGGATTGCCCGCCACCCCGGGCGGGATGACCGCCACGGCCACATCGGCGTCTTCCTCGCCGCGCGAAGGCACCCGGATGGCACGGGACAGCGAGGACCACAGCGTCATGTCCGGCGTCTGTTTCCACGCCACCGCCAGACTCGGCTGGCTGCGTGTGCCGGCGAAGAACGTGTGGTCTACCCGCAGCCCCCCCACGATCGACAGCCGGTCGTCGAACCCCACCCAGCGGTCCTGCCCGAAGATGCGCCAGTCGGTCATGCGGCGCCGGGCAGGGTCGAACTTGCCGATGCCCTGGGTCTCGTTGTGGTCCTGGTAGAACCGGGTGCCGGCGCCCCAGGTGATCTGGTGCACCGAGTCGAGCGGCTGGAAGGTGTGCGACACCTCCAGGTCCGCGGTCTGGCTGTTGACACTCTGGGAACCCAGCTCCTCGCCGGATTCCGCCGCGACCAGACCCGACAGGGTCAGCTGCGAGCGTTCCTGGAGCCGGTGGGTCAGCGTGCCATGGGCATGCACACGGTCGATGGTCTGGGTCGTCGGCGATTGCAGCGAGTACGGCGGCGTCACCACCGGCCGCAGCCGCGTGTCGTCGACGCGGGAGTGCATCAGCTGCGCCTGGGCGGTGAGCTGGGTGTTTGCATCGACGTCGCGGTCGAAACGCAGTCCGGCGGTGCTGACCAGCGAGGCGTCGTTGGCGTCGCTGCCATCCGGCGCGGAGGAGCGGCCCGTGCCGTCGACCTGGGCATACAGGCGCCAGGCACCCTCTGCCGCCGAGCCGGTGCTGCGGCTGCCGTGCAGCAGCGCTGCACCCTCGCTGCCGACCTCCACGTCGAGCTGCTGGCCCAGGCTGTCCTGTGCCCGCCGGGTGATGATGTTGATGACGCCATTGACCGCGTTCGCGCCCCAGACCGCACCGGCCGGGCCACGGATGATCTCGATGCGCTCGATGTCGGCCAGCGGCACGCGCTGGGTTTCCCACATCACGCCGGAAAACAGCGGCGAGTAGATGCTGCGGCCGTCGACCAGCACCTGCAGCTTGTTGGAGAAGCGCCCCGCATCGCCGCGCACGCCCACCGCCCAGCGCGCGCCCGACAGCCGGGCCACGTCCACACCCGGCGCCAGCCGCAGCGCTTCCGGCAGCGAGCGCACGCCGGTGCGCAGGATGTCGTCGCGGGTGATGACGAACACCGGCGCAGCCACATCGCCCAGCCGGTCGCTGCCCCGGCTGGCGCTGACCACCTCGACACGCATCAGGTCTTCCAGGGACAGCTCTGCCAGGGCGCGCACACCACCGGCGTTCTGCCCCAGGGCCACGGGGGAAATCAGCGCAAGCGACGCCAGCGCGGTGAGCGTTCGGGATGGGTGCATGGTGTTCCAGGGCGGCATGCGGCCCTGCTCCGGACTGGTTCCTGCACATATCGGTTCCCGACCGGTCCGACTTGAATCGCGCAGCCGGCCTGGTCACCGAAGCGCCAGTTGTCACTTTCTGGCGCAGGCCGCAGGGCAGACCGGGTTAATGCCGACTGGCCTCGACCCGTGCGCAACGGGTACACCTGCACGCTGGGGTCACAGCGCTTGACCCGAACCACTAGCCGAACTCTTGCCCATGACGCCGATCTCCCACTCCGCCGCCGTTGCCCACGCCCGCCTGCGCCCGACGGCCGTCGCCGCCCTCGCCTGCCTGCTGTCCGGCCTGCAGGGCGCTGCCCTGGCCCAGGCAGCCGCCGATGCCACGCTGGAAACGGTCGTCATCACCGGCTCGACCCGTGCGCGCAAGCTGACCGAGGTGCCCTACGCCATCACCTCGGTCGGCGCCGAGGCGCTGCGCAACAGCGGACCGATGGTCAACCTGTCCGAGTCCCTGGCCCGCGTGCCCGGGCTGGTGGTGGCCAACCGCAACAACTACGCGCAGGACCTGCAGATCAGCTCGCGCGGCTTCGGCGCCCGCGCCGGCTTCGGCGTGCGCGGCCTGCGCCTGTACGCCGACGGCATCCCCGCCTCCATGCCCGACGGCCAGGGCCAGGTCGCGCATTTCGACCTCGCCGGGGCCGAGCGGGTCGAGGTGCTGCGCGGGCCGTTCTCGGCGCTGTACGGCAACTCCTCGGGCGGCGTGATCGCGCTGTTCTCGAAGCCGGTGCGCGAGCGGCAGTTCGAGGTCGGGGTGGATGCCGGCAGCTTCGGCCTGCGCCAGGGCCGCGTCTCCATCGCCGCGCCGCTGGACGATGGCTTCGACGTGTCGGCCAGCCTGTCCAGCCTGTCGATCGACGGCTTCCGCCCGCAGAGCGGCGCCGACCGCCAGCTCGCCAATGCCCGCCTGGGCTGGAAGGGCGACCATGACCGCGTGACCGTCACGGTCAGCGACCAGAACCAGACCGCCGACGATCCGCTCGGCCTGACCCGCGCGCAGTTCCAGGCCAATCCGGACCAGACCACGCCCGAAGCGGCGCAGTACGGCACGCGCAAGGTCATCCGCCAGACCCAGGCCGGCGCCAGCTGGAGCCACCAGTTCACCGACGCCGGCCCGCTCGCCAGCACGCAGCTCATGGGCTACACCGGCTCGCGCGGCGTGATGCAGTTCCTCGCCATCCCGCCCGCCACGCAGGCCAATGTCCGGCATGGCGGCGGCCTTGTCGATTTCGACCGGCAGTACAACGGCGTCGATGCCCGCGCGCTGTGGCACTGGGACGCAGTCGACCTGACCACCGGCGTCAATGTCGAGAAGCAGACCGACGACCGCCGCGGCTACAACAACTACACCGGCGCGGCCGCGACCCCCACCGCCCTCGGCGTGCAGGGCACGCTGCGCCGCAACGAGCAGAACCGCGCCGACACCCGCGAGGCCTATGCACAGGCCGACTGGGCCCTCGCCACCGACTGGCAGGCCAGCCTGGGCGTGCGCAGCGGCCGGGTGCGCATGCGGGTATCGGACAGCTACCTGAGCAACGGCGACGACTCCGGCACGCTGAGCTACCGCTACACCAACCCGGTGGCCGGCCTGCGCTGGCGCGCCAGCTCCGCGCTGACGCTGCACGCCGCCGCCTCGCGCGGCCATGAATCGCCCACGCTGGGCGAACTCGCCTACCGCCCCGACGGCACCAGCGGCTTCAACACCGACCTGCAAGCCCAGACCAGCCGCCAGTTCGAACTTGGTGCCAAGTGGCGCGCAAACGGTCTGGCGCTGGACGCCACGGTCTTCCGCATCGACACCGACCAGGAGATCGGCGTGGCCACCAACGCGGGCGGCCGGTCCTCCTTCCGCAATGTCGGCCGCACCGAGCGCTTCGGCGCCGAGCTGGGCGCGGGCTGGCGCGTCCTGCCGGGTCTGCGCGCGCAGGCGGCGCTGACGCTGCTGCACGCGCAGTACGCCGACGCCTTCGTCACCTGCACCGGCATCCCCTGCACGCTGACCGCCGCCACCAACACCACCACCGTGCCCGCCGGCAACCGCATTGCCGGCACGCAGCCCGCGTCCGCCTACGCCGAACTCGCCTGGAGCGCCCCGTGGAGCGCCGACGCCGAGGCGGCCGTCGAATGGCGCGCCCAGGGCCGCACGGTGGTGAACGACACCAACTCCGACTACGCCGGCGGCTACGGCCTGTTCAACCTGCGCTACAGCCACCGCTGGATCGTCGACGAGGCCGGCTCGCTGCAGCTGCTGGCGCGCCTGGACAACGTCGCCGGCCGGCGCGTCGTCGGCAGCGTCATCGTCAACGATGGCAACGGCCGCTACTTCGAGCCGGGTGCGCCGCGCAGCGCCCTGGTGTCGCTGCGCTACCTGCGGCGATTCTGAATCTGAACCGGAGCGCCACCGCCATGCCCCGCCGCCACCTGATCGCCGCCCTGCTGACGCTGTGGCTGGGCCACGGCCACACGGCTGCCGCTGCGCCAGACCCCTTCGAGGGCGATCCCTACCAGTCGCACCCCTGGGTCGACATGCGCAAGGAATACCTCGGCGCGACCGCGAAGACCGTGTTCGACGACCGGGTGCAGGTGCGCGGCCCCGCGTTTGCCGAGGACCCGATGAACGTGCCGATCACGGTCTCGGTCACGAACCTGCCCGGCGTGGACCGCATCGTCGTGCTGGTGGACCGCAACCCGATCCGCAAGGTGCTGGAGTACCAGCCGATGGACGCGCTGCCGAGCGTGTCCTTCCGGTTCAAGCTGGAGCAGGCCAGCCCGGTGCGGGCCGCAGTGCACACCAGCGACGGCCTCTGGCACATCGGCGGCACGCTGGTGGATTCGGCCGGCGGCGGCTGCACCGTGGCGGGGGCGACGCGCAAGGACGGCTCCTGGACGCAGACGCTGGGGCTCGTCAGCGCCCGGGTGTTCGATGCGACGCCGATTCCCGGCGAGGCCGCATCGGGTTCGCGGCTGCGCCTGAAGGTGATGCACCCGATGGACACCGGCCTGGTCGGCGGCATCCCGGCGTTCTATGTCAACCGCCTCTCGGTGCGCGACGAGCGTGACCGCGAACTGCTGCGCCTGCAGACCTTCGAGCCGGTCAGCGAGAACCCGGTGTTCTCGTTCGACTTCCCGGTCAAGCCGGCCGGCACGCTGCGCATCGTCGGCACCGACAACAACGGCAACCGCATCGACGCGAAGCTGGAGTGAGCGCATGACGAAGCCGGTCTACTCCACACCGCCCTCTTCGGCCTCGGTCTGGCTGCACACCCTCGTGCTCGCCATCGGTCTGGCGCTGCTGGCCGCCGTGCCGGCGCTGGTCTTCGCCGATGTGCCGAAGGTCGATCTGGCCCGTTTCGACTACGGCCTGCGTGCCCGCGCGCTGGCCGACGGGGTCTATGTGGTCGAAGGCGCCAACGACGACTTCTCGGTCGCCAACGGCTGCAACATCATCAACACCGGCTTCATCACGACCGGCGAAGGTGTCGTGGTCATCAACACCGGCACCAGCCGGCGCTACGGCGAGCAGTTGCGGGCGCTGATCGCGCGCACGACGACCGAGCCCGTGGTGCAGGTGGTGCAGCTCAACCTGCACCCGGACTATTTCCTGGGTAACCAGGGCTTCGCGGACGTGCCACGCACCGCCACGCCGGTGACCCGCGCCGGCGTTGCCCGCGAGGCCGCGGCCTACGAGACCAACCTCTACCGCCTCTGCGGCGACTGGATGCTCGGTACCGAGACCGTGGCGCCGGACCGTGACACCCCCGCGGCCCCACCGGGCGGCAGCGTCTGGAAGGTCGGCCAGCGCACGTTCGAGCTGCGCGAGTTCAGCGGCCACACCGCGTCGGACCTCGTGCTCGTCGACCGCACGAGCGGCGTGGCCTTCGTCGGCGGGCTGGTGTTCGTGCAGCGCATCCCGACCACGCCCCATGCGCAGGTCGGCCCCTGGTTGAAGAGTCTGGATGCGCTCGACGCGCTGAACCTGCGCACGCTGGTGCCGAGCCACGGCCCGGTGCAGACCACGCCCGAGGCCGCCCGCGACGGCATCGCGCAGACCCGGCGCTTCCTGCAGTGGATCGACCAGCACTTCAGCCGCTGGGCGGCGCAGGGCTGGGAGATGAACGAGGTGCTGCGGGCGCCGGTGCCGGCCGAGTTCCGGGACTGGGCGGCGTTCAAGTCCGAGTACGTGCGCAATGTCGCGCACCTCTACCCGGCCTACGAACGTCAGGTGCTCGCGCCGGCCACTGGCGCCGCTTCCAGCCGCTGAGCCTTCGCCGAGCGGTAGTTCCACCACGGCAAGGCCCGCACCAGCGACAGCACCTCGCCGGCACTGTCAGCGCCGGTGTAGCCGGGCAAGGCCTGCAGCGCCGTCTGCCAGTGTTCGCCATGCAGCACTTGGCGCAGGCGCAGCACGGCGGGGTGTTCCAGCGCGTCCTTCAGGCAGACCAGGAAGTAGTCCTCGGCGACGATGGGCACGAAGTCCAGCCCGAAGGCCTGCGCCGCGGCCTCGATGCCCATGCCCGCATCGCCGACGCCGCTGGCAATCGCCGCAGCGACCGCAAGATGGCTATCTTCGGACGGCTCGAAGTAGGTGGCGATGGCGCTGGGCGCGACGCCCGCCTGCTGCAGCAGGTGGTCGGTCAGCAGCCGGGTGGCCGAGCCTTCCTGCCGGTTGACGAAGCGCGCCGGGCTGCCGACCAGATCGCCCAGCGCGTGCAGACCCAGCGGGTTGCCGCGCGCCACCATCAGCCCCTGCGTGCGCTGCGTGCAGCCGATCAGCTTGTGCTGGCCCGGCTTGAGCAGCGGCTTGAGCGCACGCGAGAACAGCGGCGCCGCGGTGCGGATGCGCGGCACGTGGAAGCCGGCCACCAGACAGCGTCCTTCGGCCAGCGCCCGCAGCGCGTCGATGCTGCCGGCAAAGCGCAGATCGATGTGCAGGCGCTCGTCCGTGCTGGCAATCTCGCGCAGGTGCGGCAGCGCCAGGTCGTGGCTGGCGTAGATGGTCAGCACATGCTGCGAGCCGTCGAGCGCCTCGGTGAGCACCCGCTCCAGTTCGGCGCGCAGGGCCTCGATGTGCGGTGTCATGCGCGTGCGGGCGCGGGTCTCGGCCCACAGCAGCCGCTCGGCAAACGGCGTGAGGCGCGCGGGCTGGCCCTGGGTCCAGACGACGAGCGATTCGCCCATCGCCTCTTCCCACTGCTTGAGCGAGCCCCAGATGTGGCGGTAGGACGCACCGAGCGCCTTGGCCGCTTGCTGGATGGAGCCGTGCTCGCGCACCGCGCTCAGCAGGTCGAACAGGGGGTTCTGGACCTCGGCGCCGCGCTGGTCTGGCGGGCCGAAGGTGTATTGCAGATGGATACCGCGGGTTTTCATGGCCGTCACGATACCCCAGGGCCGAAGCCCGTGGCGTTCAACCGCCACCGCGCTGCATGTAGAGGTCGAAGTAGCGCATGAAGCGCTGGCGGGCGTCCTCGTCCACGGCCACGAAGCGGAAATGGATGGCCAGACGCGGCAGGCGCACCAGCGCGATCTGGCGTGGTGGCAAGGCGTGCCAGGCGATCTCCAGCGTGCCGGCGTCGATCACCACCTGCGCCGTACCGGGCGATGGCAGGCTCAGCGCATGGCCCCGCACCGCGCCCGGCAGCCACGCCAGCCACTCCGCCTCGGTGCAACCCTGGTCGCGTTCGAACTCGGCAGCGTAGTGGCCGATCACGGCGCGACCCCCCTCAACCGCCCGCGATCGGCGGCCAGATCGCCAGCACGTCGCCCTCGGCCAGCGTGCGCGTGGCGCGCTCGGCCGGGTAGATGTAGACGCCGTTGATCAGCACCAGGTGCACCAGATTCATCGGCAGGTTGAACGGCGCGATGATGGTGGCGATGGTCGACGCGGGTTCGATCTCCAGCGTCATCCAGTTGCTGGTGCGCCGGTCGGCCGGCAGGTAGTCGGTCAGCGAGGCGTAGAGCTTGAAGGTGATCTGCACGGACCCGACCCCACTCACCACTTGCCAGCGACGAACTGGTGCTGACCTTGCGCGCAGGCGATGTAGGCCTCCATCAGCAGCGTCGGGTCGGCCATCAGCTTGTCCTTCCACTCGCCCAGACGCACCTGGCCTTCGACCAGACCGCGCATCACGCCCACGTGCTCGGTCCAGCCGATCGAGTTGCAGCCAACCATCCGGTCGCCGTCGAACTGCAGGCTCAGGTGGCGGCCGGCCGGCAGGTCGGTCAGCTCCACCTGCTGGCCACCGGGCACACCGTCCCACTTGCCGAAGGAGGCCGAGATCATGCCCAGCGTGTCGAGCACGTTGATCTGCGTGACGCCCTTGAGTTCCGCCTTCTGGCCGACCATGTTCAGCGCCGCCACGCGCGCCTGCTCGGCCGCGTTGGGCTGGATGGCGCTGACGATGGTGGTGCCGCTGACCTTGTCGAAGGCTTCGGCACAGTCGCCAGCCGCGTAGATGCCCGGAACGTTGGTCTGCAGGTGCTCGTCGGTCAACACGCCGACCAGGCAGGTGATGCCCGAGTTCTGCAGGAAGCCGATGTTGGGCTTCACGCCGGTGGCGCTGATGACCAGATCGGCCTCCAGGTGCTCGCCGGTGGACAGGCGCACGGTCATCGCAGCGGACTTGTGTGCCGGCTTCATGCCCGCCATGTCGGCCAGCTTGTCGAGGATGCCCGGCTCGGGACGGTTGATCGCCTCGACACGGGCGCCGGTGTGGACCTTGACGTTCTTGGCCTCGCACCAGTCCTTGATCATGGTGCCCGCGGTGGGGCCCATCATGCGCGGCACCATGCGGTCGCCCATCTCGACGACGGTCAGCTCGACGCCGCGCATCGCCAGTGCTTCCATGATGATGCAGCCGATGAAGCCCGCCCCCATCTGCAGCACCTTGGCGCCGGGCTGGGCAAGTTCCATGATGGCGCGCGCATCCTTGAGCGTCCAGCAGGGGTGGACACCGCGGCCGTGGATGCCGGGGATGGGCGGCGTGGCCGGCGAGGAGCCGGTGGTGATGAGCAGCCGGTCGAAGACCACCGTGGTGCCGTCGTCCAGATCGACGGCACGGCCTTCGACATCGACATGCTTGGCACGGGCGCGGCGCAGCGTGATGCCCAGCGTCGCGTAGTGGTCGACGCCGTGGCGCAGGTGCGTGCCCTCTTCGCCGACCTTGCCGATGAGCAGGTAGGGAATCGCCATGCGCGAATACGGCGCTTCAGGCTCGTCACCGATGACGAGGATCTCGTCGTGCGGTGCGTGCTTGCGGATGGTTTCGGCGGCGATGATGCCGGCGGGGCCGGCGCCCAGGATCACGTGTTTCATGTTCGGTCTCTTCAAAAAACAAGGCGGTCTTCGACCGCCTTGTTGTTCAGTTCAGCACAAGCCGGTCACAGCCCCAGGCGCTCGCGCGTGGCCGCCTTGAGCTGGCCGTCGCCGTCCCAGCCGCGGATGTCGTAGTACTTCGGCAGCATCTCGGGCAGCTTGCTGACCAGGCCCTTGGCGGGACCCGTCTTGGCCGGCTCGTTGAGCAGGCGGGGGGGCAGCGTGTCGTCCTTGGAGGTGAAGCCAGCGCGGTTGTTGAAGTCGCGCTCCATGTTCCAGATCCGCTCGCCGATCATCGACAGGTTTTCCAGCGTGAACTCCTCGCCGCAGGCGGCAGCCACTTGCGGCTGCACGTCGGCCAGGCCCCAGGCGAAGCTGGTGAAGATGCAGATGCCGGCCGAGTCGAATGCCGCGGTGGCATCCTGGAAGGCCATCACGAGTTCCGGCTTGCCGTCCGCGACCAGCGGGTCGGTCTTGACCGGGATGCCCAGCACTTCCGACGCCACGGTGTAGCTGCGCAGGTGGCAGGCGCCGCGGTTGGACGTGGCGTAGGTCAGGCCCATGCCCTGGATGCCGCGCGAGTCGTAGGCCGGGAATTCCTGGCCCTTGACGCTCATCGACAGCTCGGGGTGGCCGTACTTGGTGCACAGGCGCTTGCTGCCCTGGCCGATCTCGATGCCGAAGCCTTCGCCCTTGGCCGTGATCTCGGCGAAGTGTGCGAGCGCCTGGGCCGAGCCGAACTGGGCGTCGATGCCGAGCTGCTCCTTGGTGAGAATGCCCATCTGGTACAGCTCCATCACCGCGCCGATGGTGGCGCCGAAGGTGATCGGGTCCATGCCCTGTTCGTTGCACAGCACGTTGGCGTACTGCAGCGCGTCCAGGTCCTTCACGCCGTTGGCAGCACCCAATGCCCAGGCCGCTTCGTATTCCAGGCCGCCCGAGGCGCCCCAGTACTGCGGCTTGTTGTCCACGGTGAAGTGGTTCTGGTCGATCTTCTGGATGCGGCCGCAGGCGATGGTGCAGCCGAAGCAGGCCTGGTTGGTCACCAGCGGCTTCTTGCCATCGGTCGCACGCGGGGTGGCCATGGCTTCCGCACCGATGTCCTTGGCGCCCTCGAAGGCCACGTCCTGGTGGTTGCGGGTCGGCAGCGCGCCCATTTCGTTGATGACGCTCATCAGCACCTGGGTGCCGTAGGTCGGCAGGCCTGCGCCGGTCACGGCGTTGTCCTGCAGGATCTTCTTCTTCTCGTAGGTGACGCGCATGAACTCCTTGGGGTTGGCAATGTTGCCCACGCCCTTGGTGCCACGCACGGCGATCGCCTTGAGGTTCTTGCTGCCCATCACGGCGCCGACGCCGGAGCGGCCAGCCGCGCGGTGCAGGTCGTTCACCACGGCGGCGAACAGCACCTTGTTCTCACCGGCCAGACCGATGGACGAGACGCGCACCAGCGGATCCTGGTGGCCCTTCTTGATGATGCCTTCGGTCTCCCAGACCGACTTGCCCCACAGGTGGGCGGCATCCTTCAGTTCGGCCTTGTCGTCCTCGATCGACAGGTACACCGGCTTGGCCGAGGCACCTTCGAAGATGACCATGTCCCAGCCGGCCATCTTCAGCTCGGCGCCCCAGTAGCCGCCCGAGTTCGAGCAGGCGATGGCGCCGGTCAGCGGGCCCTTGGTGACGACCGTGTAGCGGCCACCGGTCGAAGCCATCGTGCCCGTCAGCGGACCCGTGGCCCAGATGATCTTGTTGTCGATGGACAGCGGGTCCACCTTGGCGTCGATTTCCTCGACCAGATACTTCGTGGCCAGACCACGCGAGCCGAGATACAGCTTGGCCCAGTCCATGCGCAGCGGCTCGGACGTGACGGTGCCGGCGGTCAGATTGACGCGGAGAATTTTTCCTGCCCAAGACATGATGTGTGTGCTCCTTGTTTGGACGGATCAGGCAGCAGACTGGTTGCCCAGCTTGTCGGCCCAGGACAGCATCTTGTTCAGACCCGTCCAGTTGGAATCGATGAAGGTGATGGCGCCGGTCGGGCAAGCCTCGACGCAGGCCGGGTCACCACCGCACAGGTCGCACTTCTGGACCTTGCCGGTTTCCTGCACGTAGTTGATCGTGCCGAAGGGGCAGGAGATCGTGCAGACCTTGCAGCCGACGCAGGTGGTGTCGTTGACGACCTTGGCGCCGGTGACCTTGTCGAGCGTGATCGCCTCGACCGGGCAGGCGTGCAGGCACCAGGCCTCGTCGCACTGCGTGCAGGTGTAGGGCACCTTCTTGCCGGTCTCGTGGAAGTCGAAGACCTTGATGCGCGACTTGGCCGGCGCAAAGACACCGTAGTTCTCGTACGAGCAGGCCATTTCGCACTGCAGGCAACCCGTGCACTTGTCCGGGTTGATGTGAAGGCTCTTCTGCATGATGGGGTTCTCCGCAGTCGTCCGTTGGGGGGGTACCCCGAGCGAGCAAAGCGCACACCGGGGAGGGTCTATGCAATCATCTGCATATCGGTCGCTCTCGGGAACCTAGGCCTAACCCTGAAAGGCCTTGAGTCCGTCGGGACTTCGCTTAGGCAGAACCTATGAAGCCCCCTGCAGATGTACCAGCCTGACACGCAGACAGCTCAGCGGCTGGCGTTCGGAAAGAACAACTGCTCCCCGCCGATCTTGTATGACGCGATCACGCCCTGTCCCGCCGGCGAGACCACCCAGTCGGCGAAGGCCTGCGCCAGCGCCTGCTTGACGTGCGGGTGCTTGGCAGGATTGACCACCATCACGCCGTACTGGTTGAACAGCGCCTTGTCGCCCTCGACGAGGACGGCGAGGTCGGCGCGGTTCTTGAACGCCAGCCAGGTGCCGCGGTCGGCCAGCACATAGGCGCCGGTGGACGCCGCCATGTTCAGCGCCGGGCCCATGCCGCAGCCGCATTCCTTGTAGCCGGATGGTTTGGCCGCGGCCAGGTCGGCCCCGGCCTGCTTCCACAGCCGCAGCTCCGCGGCGTGCGTGCCGCTCTTGTCGCCCCGGGAGATGAACGAGGCCTTGGCCGCCGCGACGTGCAGCAGCGCCTCGGCGATGTTGCCGCCCTTGGCCTTGGCCGGATCGGCGGCCGGGCCGATCAGCACGAAGTCGTTGTACATGACCGGCAGGCGCTTGAGGCTCCAGCCCTCGGCGACGAACTTTTCCTCGGCGGGCTGGTCGTGGACGAACACCACGTCGGCATCGCCGCGACGGGCCATGTCGAGCGCCTGCCCTGTGCCGACCGCGACGACGCGCACGTCGATGCCGCTGGCCTGCTTGAACGCCGGCAGCAGGTGGCCGAACAGGCCGGACTGGTCGGTCGAGGTGGTCGAGGCCATCACGATGGACTTGTCCTGGGCCTGCACGGTGGCCGCCGGCAGAGCCAGCGCCATCGCCAGGGTCGCCATGGTGGTGAAGGCAAGGCGTCGTTTCAGGTCCACGGCAATTCTCCTTTGAGGAACTGCGCTGCCTCGGGCGGCAGCGCGTCGTTGAAAAACTGGTCCACCGGCCGGTCGACCACGAGGCGCCCGGCTTCGAGATAGGCGACGCGGGTCGCCAGACGCTTCACCTGGCCGAGGTTGTGCGTGCTCATCACCAGCGTCATGCCGCTGCGGGCGAAATCGTCGATCAGCGCCTCGACCTCGCGCTTGGCGCTGGGGTCGAGGCTGGCGGTCGGCTCGTCGAGAAAGAGGATGTCCGGCTGCAGCGCCCAGGCCCGCGCCAGCGCCAGCCGCTGCTGCTGGCCGCCGGACAGGGCGCGCGCCGGGCGGTCCGCCGTCGCCTGCAGGCCCACCCGCGCCAGCGCATCCAGCCCGCGGGCGCGCCGCTCGGCCCGCGGCACACCACCCAGCCACAGCGCCAGCATCAGGTTGCGCCACACCGACAGGTGCAGCAGGAAGGGCCGCTGGAACAGCATCGCCGCGACCGGCCAGCGCCCGGAGCCGCGCAGCCGGTGCAGTTCACGCCGGCCCTCGCTCGGTGGCAGCAGGCCGTTGAGCACGCGCAGCAGCGTCGTCTTGCCGGAGCCATTGGCGCCCACCAGCGCCAGCCGGTCGCCTCGGCGCAGTTGCAGCTGGACGTCGCGCAACGCGGTCACCGCCCCGAAGCGCACGGTGGTGCTGTCGAGGCTCAGCAGGGTTTCGGCCACCGGCATCGTCGTCACGCCAGCGCCTCCTGAGGCGCACCACCGCGCCACTGCACCAGCCCGATGACCAGGTTGATGATGCCAACCACGCCCAGCAGCACCAGGCCCAGCGCCAGCGCCAGCGGCAGGTCGCCCTTGCTGGTTTCCAGCGCAATGGCGGTGGTCATCACGCGGGTGATGCCGTCGATGTTGCCGCCGACGATCATCACCGCACCCACCTCGGCCACCGCACGGCCGAACGCCGTCAGCAGCACCGTCAGCACCGCAAAACGCTGGTGCAGCAAGAGCAGCAGCGCCGACAGCAGCGGGCCGGCGCCCATCGAGCGCAGCTGGTCGCCCCCTTCGCGCAGGCCGTCGAGCACCAGCCGCCGGGACAGCGCCGTGATCAGCGGCAGGATGAGGATGCTCTGCGCGATCACCATCGCCGTCGGCGTGAACAGGATGCCCAGCGCGCCCAGCGGCCCGGAGCGCGACAGCAGCAGGTAGACCGACAGCCCCACCACCACCGAGGGCAGCGCCAGCAGCGTGTTGAGCGCCCAGATGACGACACGGTGGCCGGGAAAGGTCGCCACCGCCAGCCAGGCCCCGAGCGCCAGCCCGACCACCGCGCCCAGCGCGCAGGCCACCGCGCTGACCTGCAACGACAGGCCGGCAATGGAGAACAGCGCGGTGTCGGCCTGGGTAATCAGGCGCAGCGCGGTGGCGAAACTCTCGGAGACGGTGGACATGGCGGCGCGATTCTGTCGCCGGATCACCGCGCTGGCGATATGTCGGCGCTTGCATAGAGATCCACCCCAATGGCGTGGGCCGGCGCAGGCACGGCCACTATGATCACCGCCAATCCCTGACCTTGACCCTGAACCCACCGCCCCTGCCCACCATGTCGGAACTCGGCCCCTCCCCCCTCTCCACCGGTGATGACCAGCTCAGCGTCGAGGCCGCCCGCGCCGCCATCGCCGCCGCGCTGCAGCCCATCACCGAGACCGAAACCCTGCCGCTGACCGCCGCGCTGGGCCGCATCCTCGGCGCGGACATCGTCTCGCCGATCAGCGTGCCCGCGCACGACAACTCGGCCATGGACGGCTACGCGCTGCGCGGCAGCGAGCTGCGGGCCGACGCCGACACGGTGCTGACCGTCACGGGCACGGTCCATGCCGGCGACGTGCCGGACTTCGAGACGGCGGCAGGTCAGTGCGTGCGGATCATGACCGGCGCCGTGATGCCGGCGGGGCTGGACACCGTCGTGCCGCAGGAACTCTGCCGCGCTGCTGACGGCGTAGTGCATGTCGCGCCGGGCACGGTCAGCCCCGGCGACAACCGCCGCCTGCAGGGCGAAGACCTGCGCGCCGGCCACCCCGCGCTCAATGCCGGTCAGCGGCTGCGCCCGGCCGACCTCGGCCTGGTCGCCTCGCTCGGCATCGGCGAAGTCACCGTGCGGCGCCGGCTGCGCGTGGCGCTGTTCTCCACCGGCAACGAGTTGCGCACGCTCGGCCAGCCGCTGGACGCCGGCTGCATCTACGACAGCAACCGCTACAGCCTGATGGGCGCGCTGGCGCGGCTGGACGTGGAGATCATCGACCTGGGCCTCGTGCGCGATGACCCGGCTGCGCTGGCCGCCACCCTCGACGAGGCGATCGCCCGCGCGGACGTGGTGCTGACCAGCGGCGGGGTCAGCGTGGGGGACGCCGACTACACGAAGGACCTGCTGGCCAGCCGCGGCGACGTGGCGTTCTGGAAGGTGGCGATGCGCCCGGGCCGGCCCTTCGCGTTCGGGCCGCTGCACCGCGGTGACGGCCGCACGCCGGCCTGGCTGTTCGCGCTGCCGGGCAACCCGGTGGCGGCGCTGGTCACCTTCTACGCCTTCGCCCGCGACGGACTGCTGCAACTGGCGGGGGCCCGGCCGTCTCCCTTGCCGACGCTGCGCGTGCGCTGCGCCACCGCCATCCGCAAGCGCCCGGGCCGCACCGAGTTCCAGCGGGGCATCGTCCGCCCCGGCGCGGACGGCCAGTGGGAAGTGCGGCTCACCGGCACCCAGGGCGCCGGCGTGCTGCGCAGCATGAGCGAAGCCAACGCGCTGGTGGTGCTCGGCCATGCCCAGACCTCGGTGGCCGCGGGCGACGCGGTGGACGTCTGGTTGTTCGACGGTCTGGTGTGATGGCACGGTCGTCCCCATCCCGGCGGAGCAATCTCGGTAAAAGTGTTGTCTCCTGGTACACCTGACCCGGAGTTACCCGCACCGCGCCAGCCGCCGGAGCGCAGGCAGCTAGTAGGATCCCCAAGGTTCCCCAGGAGAGGCGAGGTGGCACATTTGTTGCCCGGGAATAGCTCCCGAACGGCATCTGTTCCAGCCGTTGTGACATCCACCTCACTGAGGAGACCAACCATGCAGAAGAAACTGTTGAGCTTGCTGGTGTGCGCCGGACTTGCGTCCATGGCCGCCCATGCCACCGTGACCGATCAGATGATCGAGAACGACGCCAAGTCCACGGGCGACGTGCTCAGCTGGGGTATCGGCCAGCAGGGCCAGCGCTATTCCCCGCTCAAGCAGATCAACCCGTCCACCATCAGCAAGCTGGTGCCGGTGTGGAGCTTCTCCTTCGGCGGCGAAAAGCAGCGCGGCCAGGAATCGCAGCCGGTGATCCACAACGGCAAGATGTTCGTGACCGGGTCCTACTCGCGGATCTTCGCGCTCGACACCAAGACCGGCAAGAAGCTGTGGAAGTACGAGCACCGTCTGCCCGACGGCATCATGCCCTGCTGCGACGTGATCAACCGCGGCGCCGCCCTGTATGACAACCTCGTCATCTTCGCGACCCTCGACGCCCAGCTCGTGGCCCTGAACCAGGACACCGGCGAAGTCGTGTGGAAGGAAAAGATCGACGACTACGCCGCTGGCTACTCTGCCTCGGCCGCTCCGCTGATCGCTGAAGGCCTGCTGCTGACCGGCGTGTCCGGCGGCGAGTTCGGCGTCGTCGGCCGTGTCGAAGCACGTGACCCCAAGACAGGCCGCATGGTCTGGTCGCGCCCGACGGTCGAAGGCCACATGGGCTACAAGTACGACAAGGACGGCAACAAGACCGAAATCGGCATCTCCGGCGAGCAGGGCAAGACCTGGCCGGGCGACCTGTGGAAGACCGGCGGCGCGGCCACGTGGCTGGGCGGCACCTACAACGCCAAGACGGGCCTGGCCTACTTCGGCACCGGCAACCCGGCGCCGTGGAACAGCCACCTGCGCAAGGGTGACAACCTGTTCTCGACCTCGACCGTCGCCATCGACGTGAAGACCGGTCAGATCAAGTGGCACTACCAGGGCACCCCGAACGACGGCTGGGACTACGACGGCGTCAACGAATTCATCACCTACGACGAAAGCGGTCAGATCCTCGGCGGCAAGGCCGACCGCAACGGCTTCTTCTACGTGAACGACGCCAAGACCGGCAAGCTGGTCAACGCCTTCCCGTTCGTCAAGAAGATCACCTGGGCCACCGGCATCGACCTGAAGACGGGCCGCCCGAACTTCGTGCCGGAAAACCGCCCTGGCGATCCGACCCTGGGCGCCGACGGCAAGAAGGGCACCTCGACCTTCGCCGCTCCGTCGTTCCTGGGCGGCAAGAACCAGATGCCGATGGCCTACTCGCCCGACACGAAGCTGTTCTACGTGCCGGCCAACGAATGGGGCATGGAAATCTGGAACGAGCCGATCAGCTACAAGAAGGGCGCTGCCTACCTGGGCGCCGGCTTCACGATCAAGACGCTGTCGGACGGCCCCATCGGTGCATTGCGCGCCATGGACCCGAAGACCGGCAAGATCGTCTGGGAAGCACCGAACAACGCCCCGCTGTGGGGTGGTGTGCTGACCACCGGCGGCAACCTGGTGTTCTGGGGCACGCCGGAAGGCTACCTGCAGGCGGCTGATGCCAAGACCGGCAAGATCGTCTGGAAGTTCCAGACCGGCTCTGGCGTCGTTGCGCCGCCGGTCACCTGGACCGAAGGTGGCGAGCAGTACGTCGCTGTGGCCTCCGGCTGGGGCGGCGCCGTCCCGCTGTGGGGTGGCGACGTGGCCAAGAAGGTCAGCTTCCTCGAGCAAGGTGGCTCGATGTGGGTGTTCAAGCTCGCCAAGTGAGCTGACTCCCGCGCCCTCAGCGCCTGATCCGGCTTCGGCCAGATCGTCCCGAAGCCCCGCCCTGGCGGGGCTTTTTCATGGGCGCTGTTTCATGGACGTTTGGTCAAGGCGGACAGCGCCTCCACGCCAACCGGCGCCACCGCCTGCCACGGCACGACACAGGTCAGCCGGCTCGACAGCCCGTCGGCGATGCGCGCCATCTGCCGCCGCTCGCCCGCCAGCCGCCCGGCCAGCAGCGGATCGGTCGTGCCCGAGGCCAGCAGGCTGCGGTTGAGCACCCAGGCCGCAGGCTCGATCCGGGCGCGGCGCAGGTCGTCCTGCAGCGCCGCGGCCTGCGACACCGGGGTCGATTCCGGCAGCGCCACCAGCACGATGTGCGTGTAGGTGCTGTCCTGCAGCCGCATCATCGGCGTGACGACGTGGCCGGCGCCTGCGACGCCCTCGAACTCGCGCACCATCTGCCGGTGGTAGGCGCCGGTGGCGTCCATCAGCAGCAGCGAGTGGCCGGTCGGCGCCGTGTCGAGCACGACGAAGGCGCTGCGGGCTTCGCTGACGATGCGCGAGAAGGCGTGGAAGACGGCGACCTCCTCGGTGCAGGGCGACTTCAGATCCTCCAGCAGCAGCGCCCGGCCCGCGGCGTCCAGATCCTTGCCACGCGCGGCCATGATCTTGTCGGTGTAGCGCTGGGTCTCGGCCTGCGGGTCGATGCGGTCCACGCGCAGGCCGTCGAGTTGACCGTCCAGCGTCGAAGCCAAGTGGGCGGCCGGGTCGGTGGTGCTCAGGTGGACGGTGTGGCCGCGCTGCACCAGCGCCACGGCGAGCGCGGCGGCGATGGTCGTCTTGCCGACACCGCCCTTGCCCATCACCATGATCAGCCCACGGCCGGGTGCGGCGAGGTCGTCGACCAGATCGGCCAGCGGGTGCCAGGCAGCGCCGCCCGGGGTCAGCGCCTCGACGCTCGACAGCGCCGGGCCGTCTGCACCGGGCCGCAGCAGCGCCCGAAGCGCCGGCAGCCCGACCGTGTCAAACGGGCGCAGCGGCACCTGGTCGCTCGGCAAGGCCCGCAGCACCGCCGGCATCGCAGCCAGCGCCTGCGCACCCTGGGTTTCGACCGCCAGCGCCACCGGATCCTCGCGCCGGCTGGCGTGGAACACGCCGTTGATCGCCAGCCGCTGGTGCTCGAGCCCGAGTTCGGCCAGTTCCACCGACGTGCGCGCCGCCTCGGCGATGGCGCCGGTCTCGGCCCGTGTGACCAGCACCACCGTGGTCTGCGCCGCATCGCCCAGCGTCTGCAGCGCCTGGCGGAAGCGCAGCTCCTGCGTCTTCAGCCCGGAGTGCGGCCCGAGGCAGGAAGCACCGCGGTCATTGCCGGCCAGGAAGCCGGTCCACGCCTTCGGCAGGCTGAGCAGGCGCAGCGTGTGGCCGGTCGGGGCGGTGTCGAAGACGACATGGTCATAGCCCTCGCCGCCGCCGGCCAGCAGCGCGGTGAACTCGTCAAAGGCGGCGATCTCGGTGGTGCAGGCGCCCGAGAGCTGCTCGCGCACGGTGGCGCGCTCGGCGGCGTCGGCCTCGCTGCCCATCTGGGCGATCACGCGGCCGCGGTACGCCTCGGCGGCCTCTTGCGGGTCGATGTTGAGCACGGACAGTCCCGCTGCACCGGGCACCGGCACCGGCGTGTTGCGCAGCGGGATGTCCAGCATCTCGTCGAGGTTGGACGCCGCATCCGTGCTCACCAGCAGCACGCGCCGGCCCGCATCCGCCAGCGCCAGCGCACAGGCGGTGGACAGCGAGGTCTTGCCCACGCCGCCTTTGCCGGTGAAAAACAGGTAACGCGTCGGCGCGCGCAGCAGGCCGAGGTCGGGAAGGGGTGTGGCGGTGGTCATGGGCGGGCCTTTCGAGGAGTCAGGTCCATCTTGCACCCGAAGCCACCACACTGACCTTGCGCCGCATCAGCGGTATAACGCCAGCCTCCACCACCCCACGAGCACATCCCCATGAAAGCCATCTGGAACGGCACCACCGTGGCCGAGAGCGACGACACCGTCGTCATCGAAGGCAACCACTACTTCCCGCCCGAGTCGCTGCGCCAGGACTGCGTACTGTCGAGCAACCACCGCACGATGTGCTCGTGGAAAGGCGAGGCGCGTTACCTGAGCCTGTTCGTCAACGGCGAGGTGAATCCGGATGCGGTCTGGTTCTATCCGGACCCTAAGGAGGCGGCGGCGGAGATCAAGGGGCGGGTGGCGTTCTGGAAGGGGGTGCGCGTCGTCGAATAGACCGTGCGCACCCTGCGCGACACGGCGGCTAGGGTGCGTGAACGTCCGGTCCGTGCAGGCGCACATCCAGCGTGCCGGAACGGACGTGGAGATCCCGCTGCGGAAACGGAATCTCGACGCCCCGGCGCACCAGTTCGTCGTCCAGCGCCCACATCAGTTGCGCGTGCGTCCGGGCCGGGTGCGTGGTCAGCGCCCGGTCGGCCCACACGACCAGTTCGTAGTCCATCGAGTTGTCACCGTAGCGGAGCAGCCAGACCGACACCTCCCGGCTGGCATCCTCCACGATGCCGTCCACCTGCCGCGCCGCCGCGATGCCCGCCTCGCGCACGAGTTCCTTCGGGGTACCGTACGCCACGCCGAACGGAATGTGCATGCGCCGGTACGAGTCTCCGAAGGTCCAGTTCACCACCCGGTCATTGATGAATTCCGAGTTCGGAACCAGGATGTCCAGCGCCTCGTTGGTCGTCACGTGGGTGTACCGCATCGCGATCTCCTTCACGTGCCCGCGCACCCCAGACTCCAGCTCGACGAAGTCGCCCACCTTCACGCTGCGCTCCAGCAGGATGATGATGCCCGACACGAAGTTGCTGAAGATGTTCTGCAGCCCGAAGCCCAGACCCATGGCGAACGCGCTGCCGACCAGGGCGATGCTGGTCAGGTCGATGCCCAGGTAGTTCAGACCCAGCAGGCTCCCGACGACCCACACGGCGTACCGCAGCAGCCGGCTGAGCATGTGGATGCGCGAGGCCTTCCAGGGTTCGTCCTTGTACCGGACCGCCATCCGCTGGACGCCGCGCTCCACCATGCTGGCGAACGACCAGATGGCTCCCAGGAACACCAGTGCGAGCACCAGACTGCCCAGCGTGACCACGGTGGTCCCGATCGAAAACAGCTGCAGATTCACGACCCCGCCGATCGAATCGTGCATGGGCGTATTCATGACCGGCTCCCGACCAGGCCCGGTCCAGCCCCGGTGTCACTCGCTTCGCCGGGAATGGCGGAATCGACAGCCGAATCGGCAGCGGGTCCCGCATGCACAGCGAACTCCTCGGCAGGTTCGCGATCGGGATTGGCCGCGCCGGCCTCACCGACAAAGCGCAGTGCAAATGCGGCCAATGGCGGCCCGATCGTCTCGAACACGGCCACCGAGGCCAGCACCACCGCCGCCACCTTCGCGCCCAGTTCCGGCATCAGACCGCTGATGTTCTGCACCAGTCCGATCGCCAGGCCGGCCATGGGCACCAGCAGCAGCCCCTGCGAAAGCGCCTGCCGGTGCGGCACACCGAACCGACGTCCGCACACGTAGATCGACAGGCACTTGGCCAGCGTTCGCACGGCAACATAGGCAGCCGCAATCGATCCGTACTGCAGCAGATCATGCAGATGCAGGTTCGCACCCGCAAAGACGAACAGGATGATGAAAAAGACATCGCCGCCGCCGCCGAAATCCACGCGCGACAGTTTGGAGCGTCCCTGCAGCCAGCGACAGGCGACGCCCAGCGTCAGCGACGTGAACAGGGTCGAGGCCTTCAGCGACAACGCCAGCCCGATCGCGAGCATCACGCCACCCACGACCAGGGCAAACCGGAAATGCTCTTCATCGTGGCGCGTGTACAGCGCGATCCGGGTCACCAGCCAGGCCACGGTCATGCTGATCACCACGGCGCCCATGAGTTGGTAGGCAGGCAGCATCAGCGCCTCGCTCAGCTCGAACTTGTCGTGGAGTGCCAGCGGCAGGCACAGCGAATACAGCACGAAGGCCAGCACATTGTTGAGCGCCACCAGGGCCTGGGCGGTCGAGACCGTGGGGCCGCTGGCATGCAGTTCTTCCGCCACGTGGATGAGCACGGCCGGCGATGAAGACACCGAGATCGACGCCGCCAGCAGCGCAACCAGCGGCCCGACGCCAATCCACAGCAAGAGCCCGAGGATGGCGGCAAACGTCGCCAGGCTCTCCACCAGGCTGGTGATCAACAACCGCCGATTCCGCAGCACGGCCATCGGATGGAGCGTTGCGCCCAGCTTGAACAGGATCAGGCCCAGCGCGATCTCCACCAGCGGACGGGCCTTGTCCAGGGAGGTCACCGGCATCAGGCTCAGCCCACTGGGGCCGATCAGCAGCCCGAACACCATGAATCCCGTGATGGTGGGCAACCAGCGCATCCTCGCGGCCAGCATGCCGCCGAGCGTGCCGAAAGCCAGCAGGATCCCGAACGCGATCATCAGGTTGATTTCTGGCCATTCCAGTTTCGGCAATTCGGTCAGCATGGTGCTCCTGCAAAGATTCGGACTGGACGTGGAAGGATCGGAACAACACTAGGGGCGGTCAATGATCCGACCCTTGTCGATCCGCAGGATGCGGTCGCAGCGCCCGGCCAGTTCCGGATCGTGCGTGACCAGCACAAACGCCGTGCCACGCCCGCGGGCCAGCGCCAGCATCTGCGCGAAGACCCCGCCGGCCGTCTCGCGGTCCAGGTTGCCGGTCGGCTCGTCCGCCAGCACACACGCCGGATCGGTCACCAGCGCCCGCGCGATCGCCACCCGCTGACGCTCGCCGCCGGAGAGTTCACCGGGCCGGTGCTCCAGCCGCTCGCCGAGTCCCATCGTCCGCAACTGCTGCGCGGCCCGCTCGCGCGCCTGGGCGATCGGCTGGCGGCGCATCAGCAGCGGCATCGCCACGTTGTCGATCGCCGTGAACTCGGGCAGCAGGTGGTGGAACTGGTAGACGAAGCCGAGGTACTGATTGCGCCAGCGGCCCTGCGCGGTCGCGTCCATCGTGGACAGATCGCGCCCGGCCAGTACCACCTGGCCACTGTTGGGCGCATCCAGCCCGCCGAGCAGGTGCAGCAGCGTGCTCTTGCCCGAGCCGGACGCGCCGACGATGGCCACCGTCTCGCCGCGCCGGATCGCCAGATCGACGCCGTGCAGCACCGTCACGTCCAGACCGCGCGGGCCGCCTTCCTGGAAGCGGCGGGTCAGTCCGGTCGCCTGCAGGATCACCGCGTCATGGGTTTGTTCCTGGTCATTCATAGCGCAGCGCCTCCGCCGGGTTGACACGGCTGGCGCGCCAGCTCGGGTAGAGCGTGGCGACGAACGCCAGCACCAGCGAGATCACGCCGATCGGCACGATGTCGCTGGCCTGCGGGTCGCTCGGCATGCGCGAGATCAGGTAGACGCTGCTCGGCAGGAAGCTCGCGTTGAACAGGCTCTCCAGCGCCGGCACGATCACCCCGACGTTGAACGCGATCAGCAGCCCCAGCCCCAGCCCCGCCAGCGTGCCCATCACGCCGGACGCCGCGCCCTGCACCATGAAGATGCCCATGATCGAGCGCGGGCTCGCCCCCAGCGTGCGCAGGATGGCGATGTCGGCCTGCTTGTCGGTGACGGTCATCACCAGCGTCGACACCAGATTGAAAGCCGCAACAGCGACGATCAACGTCAGGATGATGAACATCATGCGTTTCTCGATCTGCACGGCGTCGTACCAGGCGGCGTTGGTGCGGGTCCAGTCGCGCACCATCACCTGCGGGCCGAGCGAGGCGGTCAGCTCGGCGGAGACCTGCCGCGCGAGCTGCTGGTCCTTCAGGCGCAGCTGCACGCCCTGCGGCCCGCCCGTGCGGAACAGCCGGGCGGCGTCGTCGATGTGCATCAGCGCCAGCCCGTTGTCGTATTCATAGTGGCCGGCGTTGAACACACCGACGACCGTCATCTGCTTCAGGCGCGGCACGACGCCAGCCGGTGTCGTCTGCCCGCTCGGCGTGACGAGGGTGACCGAGTCGCCCTCGGACACGCCCATCGAGCGCGCCAGCTGCGCCCCCAGCACGACACCCCAGGCGCCGGGCTGCAACTTCTTCAGCACGGTGTCCTTGAGCTGCGCGGCCAGCGGCGTGACGTTCGCTTCCTCGTCGGGAGAAATGCCGCGGACCATCACGCCGTGCATGTCCTCGCCGCGCGCGATCAGTGCCTGCGCCGAGACAAAGGGCGCGGCCGCCGCCACCTGCGGGTTCTTCAGCGCCGCCTCGGCCAGCGTCTGCCAGCGCTCCAGGCCACTGCCGGTGGTGTCGAAGATCTCGACGTGGGCGATGACGCTGAGCATGCGGTCGCGGACTTCCTTCTGGAAGCCGTTCATCACGCTGAGCACGATGATCAGCGCCGCCACACCGAGCGCGATGCCCAGCATGGAGACACCGCTGATGAAGGAAATGAAGCCGTTGCGTCTTCCTGCGCGTCCTGCGCGGGTGTAACGCCAGCCAATGCGTACTTCGTAGGGCCAGTTCATGGGCGGGCATGCTACCCGAGCCCGCTGGCCGCGCCGCCGCCGGTCTGAATTCAGTGCCGGTGCAGCATCTGCCAGACCTCGGCCGGCTCCATCGCCGCCAGGCCCAGCGGCATCTCGCGCTTGCCAGACTCGCCGCGCGCGGACGGCTCCGAGGCCGCCGCGGCCGATGCGCGTGTGCGCTGCGTCAGCCGCTGGCCGAGCGCCACCATCGGCGCCTCGACCAGATGGAAGGCGATCACCGCCGCCGCCGTCGACAGGCCCAGGTACACCAGCAGGCTCATGGGCAGCGACTGCAACCGCCAGCGGTGGAACACCAGCCACAGCACCGGCACGTGCAGCAGGTACAGGCCGTAGGAGTAGCGGGCGATCCATTGCGTGCTGCGGTTCAGGCGCGGCCGGCGGCTGTCCGCGAACACCAGGATCGCCAGGGACAGCAGCAGCGCGAAGCACCAGCCCGCCACGGCACTCGGCTTGCCCGCGCCCCAGTGCAGCCACGCGTAGCCGCCGAACAGCCCGGCGAGCGCTGCGATCCAGCCGCCGCTCGGCCACTGCGGCAGGCGCACCCGCTGGCGCAGCGCAAAGCACAGCACCCCGCACAGGAAACACGGCAGATAGGCCGCCATGTTGAGCCGCCCGCCCGTGAATTCGCCCAGTACCAGCGCGCCCAGCACCGCACTCCCCAGCAGCACACTCAGCCAACGCGGACCGCGGGCCGTGGTGGCGAGCAGGTAGAGCGCCGGCAGCACGACGTACATCTGCACCTCGTAGGGCAGGCTCCACAGCGGCCCCAGCACGCTGCGGCCGGTCACCAGGTTCTGCACCAGCCACTGGTTGGCCAGCACCACCTGCGGCGTCGGCGGCAGGGCCTCGCGCCAGGTCACGGCCGGCAGGTCCAGCACCACCACCAGCGTGATGCAGACCAGCGCCAGCGGGTAGATGCGCAGGAATCGGCGCAGGTAGAAGCGCAACACGGTGCCGCGTCGCAATGGCTCGCCACCGCTCAGGCGCTGCAGCGACTCCATCAGCACCAGGCTGGTGTGCACGAAGAAGGCGATCACACCCGCCTGGCCGATGTGGGCGGTAAGCAGCTGCAGCCAGTCCGGCACCCGCAGGCCGCAGTAGCGCCAGGTTGGCACCAGGTGGTCCACCATCACGGCGAGCACCGCCAGACTGCGCAACAGATCGAGGTTGGCCTCCGGACCCCGGGCATCCTGTTTCATGGCGATCATGGCGAGAGCTTTCTTGGTTTCCGGACGGCGATCCGCAGATGAAAAAATCATACGTAACCGATTTGTATCCGTACACCAGCGCTCCGGGGGGCGTGTCGCCGGGACGATCGGGGCACGCAAACTTTTCCCGCGCCCGTTCGAGGGGGTCGGATAATCCGCCCGCCATGCCAGACCACGCCCCTGCCCGCTCCCACCTCCTGATCGCCCACGCCAGTGCCGCCTCGGCCGCCGGCCTCGCCGCGCTGAAGGCGCTGCAGCTGCCGAACCTCGATGCCCTGCTCGGAAGACTGGCGCCAAAAGGCGGCACGCCCGCCCGGCCCGACGACGACGAATACACCCTCAGCGCCCCGCACGAGCGCGTGCTGGCCGAAGCACACGGCTGGACCGGCGCCGACGGCCGCTGGCCTTGGGCGGCGGCCAGTGCGGCGGACGACGGCCTGCGCGCCGACGACGACACCAGTGGCGCGCCGTGGGGCCTGCTGACCCCCGTGCACTGGCACGTCGGCAGCGACCAGATCGCGCTGGTCGACCCAGCCGCGCTCGCGCTGACTGACGCCGATGCGCGCACCCTGTTCGACCTGCTGAAACCCTCGTTCGACGCCGAGGGCTGGTCGCTGCAGTGGGGCGCGCCGCTGCGCTGGTACGTGCGCCACGCAGCGCTGGCCGACCTGCCCAGCGCCTCGCTCGACCGCGCCATCGGTCGCAACCTCGATCTCTGGCTCAGCGACGCGCCGCAGACGCGCAAGCTGCGCCGGTTGCAGGTGGAGGCGCAGATGCTCTGGCACGAACACGACGTCAACGAAGCGCGCGAAGCCGCTCGGCTGCTCACGGTGAACTCGTTCTGGCTCAGCGGCTGCGGCGCCGCCCAGCCCCGCCGCCCGCTCGATGACCTCGACGTGGACCTGCGCCTGCGCGCCCCGCTGCTCGCCAACGAATGGGCGGACTGGGTGGCCGCCTGGCACGCGCTGGACGCCGGCCCCGTCGCCGCGCTGCTGCAGCGCGCCGAAGCGGGCGAGCCGGTCACGCTGACGCTGTGCGGCGAGCGCCTGGCGCAGACCTGGACACCGCGCCCGCAAGGCTGGCTCAGCCGCCTGCTGGGCCGCTCGCGCCCGGCGAGCGCCGTGGCCGTCCTCGAATCCCTCTGACACCGCGGACCCTGGCGACACGCTCAAGATGACCCCACAGATCGACATCCGCGACGTCCCGCCCCGCGCCGCCTGGGCGCTGGAACAGGCCGGCGTCCATCCGCTACTCGCCCGCCTCTACGCCGCCCGCGGCATCCGCAGCGCCGATGAACTCGACGACGGCCTGACCCGCCTGCTGCCCCCGTCGGCAATGGCCGGCACCGACGCCGCCGCCCGCCTGCTGGCCGACACGCTCGACGCCGGCGGCCACATCGTCGTCATCGCCGACTACGACTGCGATGGCGCCACCGCCTGCGCCGTCGCGCTGCGCGGACTGGCGATGCTCGGCGCACAGCCCGGCACGCTGCACTACGTCGTGCCCGACCGCGCCATCCACGGCTACGGCCTGTCCCCCACCATCGTCGATCTGGCGATGGCGCACCGCCCCGCCCTGCTCGTCACGGTGGACAACGGCATCGCCGGCCATGCCGGCGTGGACCGGGCGCACGAACTCGGCGTGCGCGTGCTGGTCACCGACCACCACCTGCCCGCCGTGGACGACCACGGCGAGCCGACGCTGCCCGACGCCGACGTGATCGTCAACCCGAACCAGCCGGCCTGCACCTTCGAGAGCAAGGCGATCGCCGGGGTCGGGGTGATGTTCTACGTGCTGCTCGCGCTGCGGGCCGAGCTGCGCCAGCGCGGGCGCTTCGACGCGGCGAGCCAGCCGCGGCTCGACGCATTGCTCGATCTGGTCGCCCTCGGCACGGTCGCCGACGTGGTCAAGCTCGACGCCAACAACCGCCGCCTCGTCGCGCAGGGCCTCAAGCGCATCCGCGCCGGGCGGATGCAGACCGGCATCGCCGCGCTGTTCGCCGCCGCCGGACGCGACCCGCAGCGGGCCAGCGCCACCGATTTCGGCTTCTCGCTCGGGCCCAGGCTGAACGCGGCCGGGCGGCTGGCCGACATGACCATCGGCATCACCTGCCTGCTCACCGACGACCCGACGCAGGCCGCCGAACTCGCCCGCCTGCTCGACAGCATCAACCGCGAGCGGCGCGAGGTCGAGGCCGGGATGCGCGAGCAGGCCGAGGTGCTGCTGGAGTCACTGATGCCGCAAGGCGAGCCACCCGCCGCGGTGGTGCTGTTCGACCCCGAGTTCCACGAAGGCGTGGTCGGCATCGTCGCCGGCCGGCTCAAGGACCGGCTGCACCGCCCGACCTTCGTGTTCGCAGCGGGCTCCGACGGCCTGCTCAAGGGCTCCGGCCGCTCGATCCCCGGCTTCCACCTGCGTGACGCGCTGGACCTCGTGACCAAGCGCCACCCCGGTCTGCTCAAGCGCTTCGGCGGGCACTCGATGGCGGCGGGCTGCACGATCGAGGCCGACGACTTCGGTACCTTCGCCGAGGCGCTGCGCTCGGTCGCGGAAGAAGGGCTGGACGCGGCGACGCTGGACCACCGGCTGGCGACCGACGGGCCGCTCGACCCGCGCTGGTTCGATGCGTCCACGGTCGGACTGCTAGACCAGCAGGTCTGGGGACAGGCCTTCGAGGCGCCGCTGTTCGCCGACGAGGTCGACGTGCTACGGCAGCGCCTGGTCGGCGAAAAACACCTCAAGCTCAGCGTGCGGCTGCACGGGCAGGTGCGGGACGCCATCTGGTTCGGGCAGATCGAGCCGGTGGCCGAGCGGGTGCGGCTGGCCTACCGGCTGTCCCTGGACACCTGGCAGGGCCAGATGCGGGTTCAGATGCTGGTGGTCGCGGCGGGCTGAACGGCCTCGCGCAGCTTGATCGACGCCACCGAGGTCCGCAGCGACGCGGCCTGCGTGGCCAGCGACTCGGCGGACACGGACGACTGCTCGACCATGTCCACGTTCTGGCGCGTGATGGTGTCGAGTTCGTTCACGCTGGCGCTGACCTGCGCGAGCGCGGTGCTCTGCGCGTGGCTGGCCTCGGTGATGCCGTTCAGCCGGACGGAAACATCGTCGACGCCGCTGATGACCGAGGTCAGGCAGCCGCCCGCATCCTCGATCGCGCGCCGCGAGTTGCCGGTCTGCTCGGTGGTCGACTCGATCAGGCCGCGCACCTCGGCCGCCGCCTCGCCGCAGCGGTTGGCCAATTGCCGGATCTCGCCAGCCACGACTGAAAAACCCTTGCCGGCCTCGCCCGCCCGCGCGGCCTCGATCGAGGCGTTGATCGCCAGCAGATTGGTCTGGAAGGCGATGTCATCGATCACCGCGTTGACCTCGGCGACCCGGTTCACGCTCTCCTCCAGCGTGTGCATGCCCTGGATGGACTGGGCCATCGACGCGCTGCCGAGTGCGGCGTCGTTGCGCAGACGGACGGTGAGCTGCTGCAGAGCATCGGCGGCGGTGGCGTTGTTGCGGACGGCGCGGCTGAGCTGCTGCACGGTCAGCAGCGTGCGGCGCAGGCTGGCGGCCTGCGACTCGGTGCGCTGCGACAAGGCCCGGCCATCGTCCGCCACCGAGGCGCCAGCCTGGTCGACCCCGACCGCACTGCCCCGGATCTCGCCGACCAGCGACGACAGCCGCACGCTCATGCGCTCGAGTTCGGTCCCCAGCTCGGCCAGTTCATCCCGGCCCTCGATGCGCACCTGCACCGAGAGATCTCCATTCGTCACGGCCACCAGACTGCCCGTGACCTGCCGCAGCGAGCCGGTGAAACTGGCATAGAAGCTCAGGCCCAGATACGTCAGCCCCAACAGCCCCAGCACCACCGCACAGCCCTGCAGCAGCAGGCGCTGCTCGAAGGCCTGGATGCGCTGGTCGAGTCGCTGGTCGAGCTGGATCCAGAGTTCCTCGTCGAGTCGCCGCAGTGCACGCAGGGCCTCCATGCCGGCGGCGTGGTAGGGCGCGATCTCGGCATCGACGGCCTCTGGCTCGAAGGTCGCTCGTGCCAGCGAGAGAAAGCGCCCGCTGGCCTCGGACGCCTGTCGCACCCCGTCGCTGAACTCGACGCCCGCGCGCGCCAGTGCCTGCAACTGCAGCACCACCTCTTCGGCTGCATGCTGGGAGTCGCTCGTCAAGCCCAGCATCATCGTGCGGTCGCGCACCGAGACGTCCCGCAGCAGCAGCTCGCCGCCCTGGGTCTCGAGCACGCCGATCGACTCCATCCACGGCACCAGCCGCTCGATGCCCAGGTCCATGATGAAGTAGGTGTCCGCCCGCGGATCGAACAGCAGTTGCGAGCGCTCGCCGATCAGCTTGAGCAGCCGGCGCAGGCGTTCGACCTCCAGGCCGTGTTCCGCCATCGCCTCGGTCCGCCGCAGCGAGACATGGCCGTCCGCGAGCGCCAGCAGCCGCTCCCGTTCGGCCGGCCACAGGTCGCCGAAGGAGAAGGTGGTCGTGGACGCGATCGCCTGGTCGGCCTGCTGCACCGCCTGCCGCAGCTGGACCCGCAGCGCGTCCCGCGCCGGCGCCAGCGCCGTGACACCGGCCGCCACCTGGTTGGACAGACTGCGGTGCGACTGCACCAGCGCGATCAGCGCGGTCACCTGCCGGGCCAGGACGGTCCCTTCCCGCTCGGCCCGGGCCACCGCCATGTCGCCGCTGGCCTGGATCATCGCCAGCGTCATCAGCAGGAACAGCGGCAGGGCCAGCATGGTGCCGAGCAGGCCCATCTTGGCGGGCAGGTGCATGCCGCGCATGACCCGCAAGCCCGGTTTCAGCAGCACGGCAAGCGCGCCGCAGGTCCAGGGTGAACGGTCGTCGATTGTGGTCATCTCAGCCCCTGGGCGTCACTTGGTCGAGCGTATGGCGCAGGGCATCGCCCTCGCTCCGCAGCGCATCGCAGGCCTCGGAAAACCGACGCACCATGCGCGCCTGTTCCTCGGTCGCCGGGGCCATCTCGCGGGTCAGCTCGCAGACCCGAGACGATTGCTGGTGGCTGGTGCGGGTCAGCGCCAGCAGCTCCGCCATGTGGGCATCGAGCGTCTGGAACCCGTCCGCGGTGCGGGTCACCACGCGCCCGGCGCGGTCGCTCACCTGCCGGCCTTCGTCGATTTCGGCCACCGACTGGCCGACGATGTGGCGGATGGTCCGGGCCGCGTCCTCGCTGCGCTGCGCCAGGGCGCGCACTTCCTGCGCCACCACGGCGAAACCGCGCCCGGCGCTACCGGCCCGGGCGGCTTCGACCGAGGCGTTCAGCGACAGCAGCTTGGTCTGGAAAGCCACCGTCTCGACCAGCCCGATCACGCGGGTGATCTCGCGGCTGCGCGCCTGCATCTGGGCCATGCGCTGCCCCAGGCCGGACATGGCCTGGCGGCTGCGCTGGGCATCGACCCGCAGGACGCGGACCTGCTCGGCCGCCGACTCGACACGTGCGGCACACTGGCCGAGCGCCCCATCGAACGAGCGGATCAGCTGGGTACCTTCGGCGACGCCGTCCACCAGCTGGCGGCTGCCTTGCTGCAGGCTGCGCTGCTGGGCGCTCATCTCGTCGGTCTGGTACGACATGGAGGTCACGCTGCGGTCGAGCGTCTCGAAGATCCGCGACATGCCGCCGGCCGAGCGACCCAGGATGTTCAGCGCCTGCCCGATCTCGTCCTGGCCCCAGCCACGCGGACGCACCGACAGGTTGCCGCGCCCGATCTCGCCCAGTTGCAGGCACAGCGTGGCCAGCCCGCCCGACATCACCCGGTGCAGGCACACCACCAGGTACAGCCCGAGCAGGGTCAGCAGCAGAAACGCCGCGGCGCGGCCGATCAGGCGCTCGTTGTGCTGCTCGTAGCTGGCCTGGACGCGGGCGCCCATGGCGGTCAGCGCCAGGGTCTGCAGCCGGGCGCTGGCCTCGACCGCGTCCGACACCCGGAGGGCCAGGGACGGTGCGTCGATCTCGCTGCGCAGGGCCAGCTCCGAACCCGGCGCCGCGGCAGCGATGCGCAGCAGCGCATCGGTGGTCTTGAGGAAGGCCTGCAGGCGGGCCATGAGGTGTTCCGCCTCGCCCGGATCGATGAGCTTCTCGTCGCGCACGTACTCGAACATCGGCCGCGACTGGTCGAGCAGCAGCTCCGCCCGGGCCATCAGCAGGCCCATGTCCCGCACCTTGACCTCGTTCGAGGATGCGACGTAGAGCCGCTGACCGATGCGCCCGATCCGGCTGATGTACGCCATCAGCTGGAACTGCGGGTCGGCCAGTCCGCTGCGCAGCATCTTGACGCCGACATCGGCGTCCAGCGCCAGCGCGCGGTCGGTGGACAGCGTCGTGCGCATCGCCTGCAGGTCCCGCGCATAGGCCATCACGGCGACCCAGCGCGGCGACGGGGTGCCGGGCACGGCCGCCGGCGTGTCATCGTCCAGGTGCACCAGCATGGCGTCCCGGCTGGCGGCGAGCTGGCGGCCAATGCGCTCCATCGCGGCCGCGCCACCTGGTGTCCGGTACCGGGCGTCCAGCGCGCCTTCCAGCGCCTTGTACTGCGCCGCCTCCTGCAGCCGGAACGCCGGCAGCCGGTCGGCCTGGAGATGCTGCTCGCGGCGCAGCATCTGCTGGAACAGGCCGTCGAGCGTGATGTTCAGGTCCGTCAGGGCCTTGTACTGGCCGAAGCTGTCGACGGCGCCGAGGTGGAGCGCATGGCGCTCGCGCCACAGCTCCAGCGCGTCCTGGATCAGCAGGCCGCCGGGCAGCATCAGCGCCAGCGCCACCAGGGCGGTCTTGTGCGCCATGCGCAGGTTGCGCAGCAGGCTGATGCCCAGCGACCAGCCGGCGTGGTGCCCCCAGACGGTCCGCCGCAGCGCCTCCACGCTCTCCTGCTGCTGCCTCCACCAGCGCCGCACAAGTGCGGGCCAGGGGCCGCCCCGCTGGACGGCCGAGGTGGTCATTTCGTCGGTAGCCATCCCAATCCTCTCGTGCTCTGGTACTTCAACTTCATGCGGAGCGACTCCTGGTACGGCAGCGGCGCTGCAGGCGTTATCGGCAGGCCACCTTCCCGCTTGATCATATTCAGCACGCTGCCGCGCCACACCCGAAGAAGGCGCGGCATCACCGCCTTATCCGGGTCTGGACACCCCTGTGAATTTCCGACACTCGCAGGCATCTCCTGCTGTCCAGAGAACCTGCATGCCCTCCAAGACGTCGACCTTGCCTGCTCCAGCCGATCCGGACGCCCGAACAGGCCGGCCGGTGCACTGGCGGTCGGCCGCAGCCTCGGCACTCGCCGCGGCGGCGGGTGCCGCCGGCTTCTACCTGGGCGGATGGTCCGTCGCCGGGGTGGCCATCGTGGCCTTCGCCCTGCTGGGCGCCCGACCCTCCGGGCGGGCGCATGCGGCGGCGTCATCCGACACACGCCGCGTCCGCCGTGCGGGCGATGCGCGGCTGACCGAGCCGGTACTGTCCGGCTGGCAGCTCCTGCTCGGCAACACCCAGCGCGCCAGCCACCAGCGCCAGCGGTCGATCGATGCCCGCGTCGTGGCGATCGCGCAGCAGCTGGAGTCGGTGCTGAACCTGCACATGACCACGTCTTCGGCGCCGCCACTGACCGACGACCTCATGGAGCGCCACCACGCCATCCTCGACGAACTGCTGCGCCACAGCCGCTCGACGGCACGCCTGCGGCAGGACACGGTGTCGGCGGCCCGCAACATGGTGGCGTCCCTGGAGGCGCTGAACGCGCTGGCGCGCGAGGTGCAGACCATCAGCCGCGCCACCCACCTGCTCGCGCTGAACGCCTCGGTCGAGGCCACCCGGGCCGGTGAACGTGGCGGTGGTTTTGCGGTGGTGGCACAGGAAGTCCGGCAACTGGCGGCCCAGTCGCGCCAGGCCGGCATCCGCATCGCCCGGCAGGTCGGGCAGATGCAAGCGCCGCTGGACGCGGTCATGCAGCGCGCCGCGCGCGACGACGTCGACCCGGACGCACCGGAAGAAGACTGCGCGGCCGAGGCCGAGGAGCAGGCCCGCCGCCTGGTGCGGGCGACCGCCGACGAGGTCGGGGATGTGCGCCGCGGGGCGACCGAACTCTACGAGGAGTGTCTGCAGCTGCAGGTCCAGCTGGCGACACTGCGCAACGACCTGCAGGAACTCGACCAGCTCCGGCCCGGCATGGACAGTCTGATGCAGGACATGCAGCGCCTGCGCCAGTGGCTGCTGGGCGCCGAGGACCCGCTCGCCGGGTCCGCCGACGACTGGCTGTTGCGCCTGAACACCGACGTCGACACCCATCGCCGCGAACAGGCGCGCCAGGCGGTCCACTGACATGGGCCTCGACGCCGACATCATCGCCGCCGCCCGCGCGGGCTTCATGGACGAGGCCCTGGACAACCTGCGCCAGCTGGAGCAGGACCTGCTGCGCATGGAACAGGACCCCGGCGACCTGGAGGCGGTGCATGGCGCCTTCCGCGCCGCGCACACGCTCAAGGGTGCTGCGGGCATGTTCGGTCTGGACGCCATCGTGCGCCTGACCCACACGCTGGAAAGCACGCTCGACGCCCTGCGCGAAGGCAGCCAGACCCTCACCGAAGACAGCATGGCCGCGCTGCTGACCGGGGCCGATGAACTCGGGGATCTGGTCACGGCGCTGCAGGACGATCCGGACACCGGCGCTGCGCCGGAGGCACCGGATGCCGCCGCGGCGCACGAGCCGCCCGCCACGCCGGGCGAGCCGCTGTGGCGCCTGACCCTGCGCATGGGCGCCGACGCCCTGCGCAATGGCCTGGATCCGCTGTCCTTCATCCGCCACCTCGGCACGCTCGGCACGCTGTGCACGGTGCAGACCCGCCACGACCGCCTGCCCGCGCTGGAGGATCTGGATGCCGAAGACTGCTGGCTCGACTTCGAGATCCTGCTGCAGTCCACCGCACCGCGCGCCGCCATCGCCGACGTGTTCGACTTCCTGCAGGACGACTGCACGCTGGAGATCCAGCCCGAATCCGCCGCCCCGGTCCCCGTCCCGAGCCCGGTTGCGGCATCGGCCCCAGCGCCGGCACCGTCCCCCGGCACCCCCGCCGAACGGCGTCCCGCCGAAGAAGGCCGCTTCATCCGCGTCCGCGCCGACAAGCTGGACCGGCTGGTCGATCTGATCGGCGAGCTGGTCATCGCCGGATCGGGCGCGGGCAACGCGGCCCGGGAAAGCCGCCACGCCCGCTGCATCGAAACCGCGCAGCGCGTGCACGAGCTGGTGCAGTCGGCCCGCGACGGCGCGCTCGCGCTGCGCATGGTGCCGATCGGGCAGACCTTCAGCCGCTTCCAGCGCGTCGTGCGCGACGTGGGCAAGACGCTGGGCAAGGAGGTGGGGCTGCAGGTCCTTGGCGGCGACACCGAACTCGACCGCGCCCTGGTCGACGCCATCGCCGATCCGCTGATGCACCTGGTGCGCAACAGCATGGACCACGGCCTGGAGTCGCCCGGCGAGCGCAGCGCCAGCGGCAAGCCTGTCCGCGGACAACTGTGCCTGCAGGCCTACCAGGAAGCCGGCAGCGTGGTGCTGGAGGTCAGCGACGATGGCCGGGGCCTCGACCGGCGCCGCATCCTCTCGAAGGCGATCGAGCGCCGCCTGGTCGCGCCCGAGGCCGTGCTCGACGATGCCCAGGTGCATGCCCTGCTCTTCGAACCCGGTTTCTCGACCGCCGAGCAGATCACCGACCTGTCCGGCCGCGGTGTCGGCATGGACGTGGTGCGCCGGCAGGTCGAAGCGCTGCGCGGCCAGATCCACCTGAGCAGCACACCCGGCCAGGGCACGACGGTGCAGATCCGCCTGCCCCTGACGCTGGCCATCATCGACGGCTTCCTGACCCGGGTCGGCAGCGTGAGCTACGTCCTGCCGCTCGACATCGTCGCCGAGTGCATCGAAACGCCGTCCGGCTTGCAGGCCGGGCCGGGCCGGGACAGCGGCTGCGTCGACCTGCGCGGCCAGGTGCTGCCCTTCCTCGACCTGCGGTCCTGCTTCGGTCACGGCGGCGAGCGCCCGGCGCGGCAGAGCCTGGTGGTCGTGCGCTGCAGCACCGGCCGCGTCGGTCTGCTGGTGGATCGACTGCTCGGTGAACACCAGACGGTCATCAAGCCGCTGGGGCCGCTGTTCCGCCACCTGCCCTGCCTGGCCGGGTCGACCATCCTCGGCAATGGCGAGGTGGCCCTGATCCTGGACGTGCCAGCCCTGGCCCGCCTGCACACCGAATCCCCCCGCACGTCGACGTCCACCTCGACGGCCAGCCTCGCATCGGAAACGCCATGACCACCGCCCGGACCTCGTTGCTCTCGCTGCTGTTCGCCCCCGTCACCGCAGTGACCCGGCCGATGCGCCTGTCGATCAAGCTCGGTCTGATCGTCACGGTGCTGCTGCTGCCGCTGTCCCTGCTGCTGGCGACGGTGGTTCGAGACAAAGGGGCTGTCGCCGAAGCGGTCCGGCTGGAGCTGTCCGGCCTCCCCCTCGCGCACGAGCTGATCGACCTGATGGACCTGCAGCGAACGTTCCAGAGCGCGCGCGCACGGGCGGGCACGCTCCCCGCCGCCCGCGCCCAGCTGGACGAGACGCGCACCGCGCTGCTCAAGTCCGTGGCGTCGGTGGACGGCCTGGTGCCGGCTTCCGGCATGGATCTGTCCACCGCCTGGATCGCCCTGCGCGAGCACATCGTGCGCGACGCCCGTGAAGACCCCGGCAGCGCCGCGGAGCGCAACGGACCGCGCATGGACCAGCCCGTCCGTGAAACCCATGCCCTGATCGGGCTGGTGACCGAGAAGAGCGGGCTGCTGCTGGACCCGGAGGCGGCCACCTATCTGCTCATGGACCTGGCGTTCGACCGGATGCCGGTCTACGTCGGAGCCCTGGCGGAGCTGCGGGACATCTCCATGCAGGCCGTGGCGCGCGGCAGCTGGCTGTCCGGCGACACCGTGGCACTTGCCGTCACGCGGCGCAAATTCGAGGACAGCCGCATCGACATTCAGGCCCGGATCGACGCCCTGGAGCGTGCCGGCGAGAAGGCATCCGCCGGCTGGAAAGAAGCGGGCACCGCGGCGGACCACTACCTCGTGCAGATCGATTCTCTGGTCGCCGCCGGTGCTTCGCTGCGCAGTGATCCGATCGCCATGTCGCGCAGTGCCAACGAGTTGCAGGAGAAGACCGATGCTTTCCACAACCAGGCAATCCACCGCCTGCAAGCCTTGCTGGAACAACGCCATGCGCAACAAGTGCACATCCGCAACCTGATGGCGATCTTGGCCATCTCGGGGGTGCTGCTGGCCTTGTATCTGGCGATTGGCACGGCGCGGTCGATGCGCCGCACGGCACAGTTCATCAGCAACCGCTCTGCCGCCGCGGCGCGCGGCGAACTCGAGGACGGCACCACGGTCCGCGGGAACGATGAACTGGCCGAAATTGCCAGGTCGTTCGAAACCGTGTGCCTCACGATGCGCGCACTGCTGTCCGAGCTGCGCCAGATGTCAGACGCGCACGCCCGCGGCGAGATCGATGTCTTCATCGACGTGGCGCCGTTCCAGGGCGAATACCGGCAGGTGGCCGATCTGGTCAATGCCACGGTGCGCGACCACATCGATGTGCAGCGTCGTGCGCTGGACGTCGTCAGCGCCTTCGGGCGTGGTCGCTTCGACACGCCCCTCGCCCCGCTGCCGGGCCAGAAGGTGTTCATCAACCAGGCGATCGAGCAGGTCCGCGCCAACCTCCAGGCCCTGATCGTCGACACCGACAGCCTCGTGCGGGCCGCGGTGGCCGGCCAGCTCGAGGTCCGGGCCGATGCCCGGCGCCACGAGGGCGATTTCCGCCGCATCGTCGAGGGCGTCAACCAGACGCTCGACGCCATCGTCATGCCGCTGAACGAGGTCCGCGCCACGATGGCCGGTGTGGAGACCGGCGACCTGACACGCCAGATGGAGGGCCACTACCAGGGCGCGTTTGCCGAGCTGCAGCGGGCGGTGAACACCACCGTGATGCGCCTGGCGTCCACGCTGGCCGACGTGAGCCTGGCGGCGCAGGCGCTCAGCGTCGCCGCGCACCAGGTGTCCAGCACCTCGCAGACGCTGTCGCACTCGGCGTCCGAGCAGGCGGCCAGCGTCGAGGAGACCACCGCCTCGCTGCTGCAGATGGCCGGCTCGATCCGCCAGAACTCGACCAATGCGGCCACCACCAACGAGATGGCGGCGGACGCCTCGCGCGAGGCGCGCGATGGCGGCAGCGCCGTCAGCCGCACGGCAGAGGCCATGACCTCGATCGCCTCGAAGATCTCGATCATCGACGACATCGCCTACCAGACCAACCTGCTGGCGCTCAACGCGGCCATCGAGGCGGCGCGCGCCGGCGAACACGGCAAGGGCTTCGCCGTGGTCGCCGCCGAAGTGCGCAAGCTGGCCGAGCGCAGCCAGATCGCCGCACAGGAGATCGGCCAGCTCGCCGGCTCCAGCGTCAAGCTGGCCGAACAGGCGGGCGCGGTGCTGGCGCGCATGGTGCCCGGCATCGCCCAGACGAGCCGGCTGGTGCAGGAGATCTCGACCGCTTCGGGCGAACAGGCCGAGGGCGTCCAGCAGATCACCACCGCCATGAACCACCTCAACACCACCACGCAGCAGAACGCCGCGGCGTCCGAAGAGCTGTCGGCCACGGCCGAGGAGCTGTCTGGCCAGGCCCTGGCGCTGCAGGACATGATGGCCGGCTTCCAGCTCACCCGGTCCGAACCCCAGCAGCTGCCCGGCCTCACCCGCGCCCATCCGAAACCGAACCAGGACCGCAGCGTCCGCGCCGCGCGTCCGCTGTTCCTCCCGTCCGGCAGACACCCTGCCGTGGACGAAACCCAGTTCAGTACGTTCTGACGGGCCTCTGCAGCCTGTGCGACCAAGGCGACCAAGGCGACCAAGGCGACCATGACCATGCTTTCCAAGAATTCCTTCCAGGCCGTGACCACGATGTTCCGGCAGGTGTCGGGCATCCAGCTCTCCGAAGCCAAGCAGGCCCTCGTCGCGGGCCGCCTGCAGAAGCTCGCCCAGGCCCGCGGCGCGCGGGACGTCGATGCCTACGTCGAGCTGCTGATGCGCGAGGGCGATGCGCAGGAGATGGTCAAGGTGGTGGACAAGCTGACCACCAACGAGACCTACTTCTTCCGCGAGCCCCAGCATTTCGAGCACCTCAAGCGCATGCTGGCCGAGCGGCGGACCAGGGCGGCGGCCGGCGATTTCCGGGTCTGGAGTGCCGCGAGTTCCTCCGGCGAGGAGGCCTACAGCATCGCGATGGTGCTGGGCGAACACTTCGGGCTCAAGGGCTGGCAGGTGATCGGCACCGACCTCTCGACCGCGATGGTGGACGCCGCGCGGCGCGGCCTCTACCCGCTCGAACGCGCCCGCCTGACCCCCACGCCGCTGCTCAAGCGCTGGTGCCTGAAAGGCCATGGCGACAACACCGGCAAGCTGATGGTGGCGCCAGAACTGCGCCAGCTGGTGCGCTTCGAATGCGCCAACCTGACCCGCACGCTGCCCGAGATCGGTCAGTTCGACCTGATCTTCCTGCGCAATGTGCTCATCTATTTCGACAACCCCGGCAAGGCCGACATCGTCAAGCGGGTGCTGACGCGGCTCAAGCCCGACGGACTGCTGTTCACGGGCCATGCCGAGTCGATCGCCAACCTCGGCATCCCGGCCGCGGCGGTGGCGCCCGCCATCTACCGCCACGCCTGAGGCGAACGAGAGCACCGACAGCGTGGCACAACACCTCTTCCTCATCGACCCGGCCGCCGTCGGACGGCTGCATCTGCACCAGTCGCTGGCAGCGGCAGGTTTCGAGATCACCGGCACCGCAGCGGACCCCAGTTTCGCGTGGCAGAAGCTGCAGGCCCGGTGGCCGGATGTCATCGTGCTCGACATCGAGTGGCCACAACTGGACGTGGCCGGCTTCCTGAAACGCCTGTTCAACGAGCGCCCGACGCCCGTCGTGGTCTGCGCCACCCATCTCGGCCCGTACGACCCGGTGGTCCAGCAGGCACTCGCTGCGGGCGCGACGGCCTTCGCGGTCCGGCGTCCGCCGACGAACACCCGATCCCCTGCGGCGCACGGTGCGGGCACCGATACCGACCATGCGCTGATCGCCGCCGTGCGGCAGGCGGCACGCACCGCGGGGTCACCGCCGTCCCTGCGCGCCAGCGCGCCCCCCATGCCGTCGGCAGCGCCCTACACCGCACCTGCGCCGCTGTACACGGCTGCGCCACCGGCGGTGGCCAGCCCGCGTGCAGTCGCGGGAGGCCGCCCGACCACCCGGGTGGTCGCGATCGGCATCTCGACGGGTGGCGTGCAGTCCATCGAAGCCGTGCTGCGCCAGCTTGGCCCCGACACGCCGGGCATCGTGCTGGTCCAGCACATGCCGGAAAAATTCACCGCCTCCTTCGCGGCGCGGCTGAACAGCCAGTTCGCGCTCGAGGTGCTGGAGGCCCGCGACGGCGATGTCGTGCTCGACGGCCGGGTCCTCATCGCCCCGGGCGGCAAGCAGATGAGCCTGCGCCGGGCGGGTGGACAGTACGTGGTCGAGGTCCGGGACGGGCCACCGGTCAACCACCACCGGCCCTCGGTGGACGTGCTGTTCTCGTCCGTGGCGCGCTGCGCAGGCCGCAATGCGCTCGGCATCATCATGACCGGCATGGGTGGCGACGGCGCCCGCGGCCTGCTGGAGATGCACGAAACCGGCGCCTGGACCGCCGCGCAGGACGAGGCGAGCTGCGTGGTCTTCGGCATGCCGGCCGAGGCGATCCGGCTGGGGGCGGCGGATGACATCCTGTCCTTGAACCGGATCGCCGAGTGGATCATGACCGTCAGTCGATTTCCCGGACGAGACCGGGCCAAGACGGCGTCGCGGTAGCGCCGAGAGAACGCGCCGCCACGATCGGCAGCGCATGGCTCAGCACAGCGTCATGCGCCGCAGAGCTGCGCCTTCGCCGCCTGATATTCCCGTTTCAGCCGCGCCACCCGCTCGGCGGCCGGCACCACAGCGTCCACCGCGCCGATGCCCTGCCCGCAACCCCAGATGTCCTTCCACGCCTTCTTCGCGTCGCCGCCGAAGTTCATCTTGGTCGGGTCGCTCTCCGGCAGGTTGTCCGGGTCGAGGCCCGCGGCGCGGATCGACGGCTTCAGGTAGTTGCCGTGGACGCCGGTGAACAGGTTGCTGTAGACCACGTCATCGCTGTTGCCGTCCACGATCGCCTGCTTGTACGCCTCGCTCGCCCGCGCCTCGTCGGTGGCGATGAAGGCCGAGCCGATGTAGGCGAAGTCGGCGCCCATCGCCTGCGCGGCCAGCACGGCGCCGCCGGTGGCGATCGAGCCAGACAGCGCCACCGGGCCGTCGAACCACTGGCGGATCTCCTGGATCAGCGCGAACGGGCTCTTCACCCCGGCGTGCCCACCCGCGCCCGCGGCGACCGCGATCAGGCCGTCGGCGCCCTTCTCGATCGCCTTCTTCGCGAAGGTGTTGTTGATGATGTCGTGCAGCACCACGCCGCCCCAGGCATGGACCGCGTCGTTCACGTCGGTGCGCGCGCCGAGGCTGGTGATGATGATCGGCACCTTGTACTTGGCGCAGACCGCCATGTCGTGGTCGAGCCGGTCGTTGCTCTTGTGGACGATCTGGTTGATGGCGAACGGGGCGGCGGGGGCGTCCGGGTGCGCGGCGTCGTAGGCGGCCAGCGTCTCGGTGATCTCGGCGAGCCAGTCGTCGAGCTGGGACGCCGGGCGGGCGTTCAGCGCGGGCATCGAGCCGACCACGCCGGCCTGGCACTGGGCGATGACGAGTTTCGGGTTGCTGATGATGAACAGCGGGGAGCCGATGATGGGCAGGGGGAGGTGGGCGAGGATGGGCGGGAGGGGCAAGGCGGTCTCCTGAGCGGGGGCGACAGAATGGTCGAGCGATCGGGCAAGTGTGCCGTTCCCGAAGGCGCTGACGTGTCGCTCAGGTGCCGCCATCCTCGCGAATGCGCAGGTCAGCGGTACACCTCGCGCCGATGCCCGATGCGCACCACCAGCACCTTCAGCGCGCCATCCTCGATGCTGCAGATGATGCGGTGGTCACCGACGCGGTACTTCCAGAACTCGCCCAGACTTGACCCCTTGAGCGCCTCGCCGACGCTGCGGGGGTCGCTCAGCTCGGCCACCCGCTCGTGCAGGAAGCCCAGGATGCGCCGCGCCACGGGTCCGTCGAGCTTGCCCAGTTCCTTGGCGGCGCCCGGCGCGAACTCAATCCGCCAGACCATGGCGCTGCATCAGTTCCTCCAGCGGCACCGCCTGGTCGTCACCCCGGCGCAGCGCCTGCAGGCGGGTTTCGGCCAGGTACAGGTCTTCCAGGTCATCCAGATGTTCCAGGATGGCCTCGCGGGCGTAGAAGGTCTTGGTGCGGCCGGTGCGCTGGGCCAAGGCATTCAGGCGGTCTTCGATGTCCGGGGGGAGGCGGATGGCGAGCATGGGAACTCCTAGGCAGATGCTATACACGTCTAGCGTGGACCACTGTAGCACCGAGTGATCGACGCATTGCGCCCACTGATACGGCATGGCCGTGATGGCCACGCCTGATCACTCGATATGCGCTTTAGGCGTATAGTCCCGCGATGCTCACCGTCGTCGAAACCCTGCTCTTTCAACGCCAATGGCCGCTCTACTGGACCGAGGAAGAACGAGGCGCCTTCGCCGCCTACCTGGGTGAGCATCCGAGCGCCGGAGATGTCGTGCCCGAATCCGGCGGCATTCGGAAGGTGCGCTGGGGTCGTGCCGGTTCGGGCAAGTCAGGCGGTGTACGGGTGATCTACTTCACCCGCACTGCCGAAGGCGAAGTGGTGTTGTTGACGCTTTACGCGAAGTCCAAGACAGACAACCTCACAGGTCCGAAACTGAAGGAGATACGCCGTGCCCTCGAAGAATAAGCTCCTGACCGATGCCGAACTGGACGCCTATGAGGCACAGCGCGACCTCGCCTCGGAACTGTTGCAGTCCATTCAGGAAATGAAGGCGGGGCAGGTCAAGGTGGTGGCCTCGCCTGTGACCGAAGCTCGCAAGAAAACGGGCCTGTCGCAATCCCAGTTCGCCACACTCATGGGCGTGTCCGTTCGCACGCTCCAGGGTTGGGAGCAAGGGCGCAAGCAGCCCAGTGGAGCGGCGAGGACGTTGCTGGCCATTGCGAGTACCAATCCGGGGGCTGTGCTGGCGATCGTGGGGAAATGATGCGCCCACGCACCGCCATCGTCCTCGGCGGCTCAGGCTCCGTCGGCGGCGCCTTGCTCCACGCCTTGTTCCACGACGAGGGTTTCGGGACCGTCATCACCCTGTCGCGCCGATCGCTGCCCGAGGCGGTTGCGCTGGCCCGCGCCACGGGCCGCCGGCTGGTGGAGAAACTCGTGCCCGACATGGCGCCGACGTCCCTCGCCGCAGCGACCCTGGAGGTGGCGCAAGCGGTCGGCGGCGAGCTGGAAGGGTTCAGCGTGCTGGGCGTCGGCGCCGACACCGCGAAGCTCACGCTGGAGGCGCATCGCGCGGTCGATGTGGCGCTGAACGAGGCGTTCGCCCGGGCGCTGCGGGAGTCGGGCCAGGTCCGGCACCTCGCGTTCATGAGCGCCGCCGGGGCGGACCCGGCGGCGAAGACCAGCGGCAGTGGCGCGGCCGGCATGGCGCGCTACAACCGGGTGAAAGGCGAGGCGGAAGAAGCCGTGCGCGCGAGCGGGCCGGCGATCGTGAGCGTGTTCCGTCCCGCGATGATCATCGGGTCGAGGCACACGCCGTGGCTGCTTGAAAAGGCGCTGCCCTTGTTTTCGTTCGTGACGCCGGGGAAGTATCGGTCGATACGGGTGGAGCAGATCGCGCAGGCGATGATCGCGGCGGCGAAGCGGCATCCGGCGATGAGTGCGAATTATCACTATCCGGAGATGAACGCGCTGATCGCGGGTGGGCGGCGGTAGTCCTCGGCGCGAGAGGGTTGGTTGCGCGAGGATTCGCTGCGACGATACAAACCAAGGGTGAGCGCAATAGTTCACTGGAACAGATGAAATAACGACCTAGGCGGCATGAAGAAATTCACGCCGCCTTCTTGTTTTTGGATTTACTACAGATATTTTTCCAATTCCCAAAAGACAATCATGCTCAACCAACGCTGAAATTGAATGTCTTTAAGGGAGTAGCTATGAGAAAGTTTTTCGCCACGATCATGTTCTGCGCCATGCTCTTGGCAGGTTGCGGAGGTGGGTCAAATTCCCCAGAAGACGCAGGGCATGTTGCAGTTTTTTTCGTAAGCGGTCATGATACCCTATTTGATGGAAACTCATCGAAATCCTATTTACAAACTACCGCCGGCCCCGATGTTGTCACCGCTCTGAAATCGGCAGGATATTCAGTTGAAACACATTACTATGCCGATCATCAGGATGTGGTAGATGGGTATGGCGGCTTCAACCAACTTGTCTCCGACCTTAAATTTTTCAGGAAAGGCGACAAAACCAAGGTCGTTGTTATTGCACATAGTCATGGCGGCGTTTGGGCTCATGCCGCAATTACACAAGCCAGTCAATTGACAGTCGATTTACTCGTTGATCTTGATGTTTCTTCATATGGCTGGACATTTGTTGCGCACGATACGCTAGCTATAGGCGGCGATCCACGCAACAAATATCAAGGGCGTTACGATGTAGAAGATGTTGTCCCCAATAATGTTCAAACCGCTCTTGAAGTAAGGTCCGGGGATCATCCGCCTTTAATTGGAATCTTCTTATACGAAGAATATGATGAAGAACGGAACATTCGACCAGATGGCTCCACCGCTAGGTTAGAAAAATATCTATCCAGCACCAACCACACAGAGGTTCATCAAGCCAGTGGGACAACAATGAAATATGTCAATCAGTGGCTGATTAATCGGCTCGGAGGAAGGTAGATCACCTTCACGTTATGGCTATACCAGCCAAGTGGGTCAGCGGAATACTAAGTAATCGATCAAAAGGCAAACGGGCGGCCACCGTAAAGCGCCGCCCGCCCATATCAGCCCTGAAAACAGCCACCCCCATCAGGCTGGCTGCCCAGACCTCTAGATCAACCCGCGATCAAAACGCATCCAGCGCCATCGCACACACCGAATCCGCGCCCGCGACGATCGCATCCCGCAGCCCCGGCACCTTCACCAGAATGCGCTCCGCATAGAACTGCGCCGTGGTGACCTTGGTCCGCATGAAGGCGACATTCTCCAATTGGCAAGGGTTGCACAGAGTACGTCTTTGACGTACATTGCCCGCTCATGTACACCATCGCAGAAACGCCGTCCTTCATCGAAGACGCGAAAAAACTGTGGACTGAAGAAGAGCGGGCCGCCTTTTGCGTATGGATCGCCGGCAACCCGGAGGCGGGCGATGTCATCCCCAGCAGTGGCGGCTGCCGCAAGGTGCGGTGGTCTCGGCCCGGCATGGGCAAGCGCGGAGGTGTCAGAGTGATCTACTTCACTCGCCTGCCATTCGGCAAGATATGGCTCCTCGTCATCTACGCCAAGGCGGTCAGAGGCAACATCCCTGGCCATATCCTCAAAGCCGTTCGTGAGGCCATTGAAAATGAAGAATCGTCGCCAACCCACTGACACCCTGTCCGGCACCGAACTCGGCCTGAAACTCCTTCAATCCGTCAAGGAAATGCAGGCAGGCCAAGCCGCCAGAATCACCGAGGTCGAGCTGAACGAAGTCGCAGACGCCCGCCAACAGACCGGGCTGTCGCAAGCTCAATTTGCCGAAGCGCTGTGCATTTCAAAGCGCACGCTGCAAGAGTGGGAGCAAGGTCGGCGCTCGCCTTCCGGGGCCGCGCAAGCACTGATCCGAATCGCTCGCAAACACCCCGAGGTCTTGCTGGAATCAATCAGGTAAAACAAAAAGGGCAGCCACCCCATCAGGCTGGCTGCCCTGCCCTCTAGATCAACGCCCGATCAGAACGCGTCCAGCGCCAGCGCGCACACCGACTCCGCCCCGCCCACGATCGAGTCCCGCAACCCCGGCACCTTCACCAGAATGTGCTCCGCATAGAACTGCGCCGTGGTGACCTTGGCCTGCATGAAGGCGACGTCCTCGCCCTCGTTGATGCAGTCCTGCGCCGCCAGCAGCGCGCGGCCCATCTGCCAGCCGGCCATCAGGTTGCCGGTGAGCATCAGGTAAGGCACCGAGCCGGCATACGCGGCGTTCGGGTTGCTGCGGCCATTGGCGGCGATGAACGTCACCGCGTCGAGGAAGGCCAGCCGCGCCGCCGTCAGGTTCTTCGCGAACGACTGGGCCGCCACGCTGTCCCGCGCGGCCAGCAGCGCCTCGGTCTGCTCGATCTGCCCGGCCAGCGCCTTGGCGGTCTGCCCACCATCGCGCCCGGTCTTGCGCCCCACGAGGTCGTTGGCCTGGATGGCGGTCGTGCCTTCGTAGATGGTCAGGATCTTGGCGTCGCGGTAGTACTGCGCCGCGCCCGTTTCCTCGATGAAGCCCATGCCGCCGTGGACCTGCACGCCCAGGCTCGTCACCTCCAGGCTCATCTCGGTCGAGTAGCCCTTCACCAGCGGCACCATGAACTCGTAGAAGGTCTGGTTGACCTTGCGGGTGTCGGCGTCCGGGTGGTGGTGCGCGGCGTCATACGCGGCACCCGCCACCAGCGCCAGCGAGCGGCAGCCCTCGGTGTAGGCGCGCATCGTCATCAGCATCCGGCGCACGTCGGCGTGGTGGATGATCGCGGCGGCGCCCGGGGTCGAGCCGTCCACGGGGCGTGACTGCACGCGGTCACGGGCAAACTGCACCGCCTTCTGGTACGCACGCTCGGCCACCGCGATGCCCTGCACGCCCACCGCGAAGCGGGCCGCATTCATCATGATGAACATGTACTCCAGACCGCGGTTCTCCTGGCCCACCAGCGTGCCGATCGCACCGCCGTGGTCCCCGAACTGCAGCACCGCCGTCGGGCTGGCCTTGATGCCGAGCTTGTGTTCGATCGACACGCAGTGCGCGTCATTGCGCGCGCCGAGGCTGCCGTCGTCGTTCACCAGGAACTTCGGCACGACGAAGAGGCTGATGCCCTTCACGCCCTCCGGTGCGCCGGCCACACGGGCCAGCACGAGGTGGACGATGTTCTCGGCCATGTCGTGTTCGCCGTAGGTGATGAAGATCTTGGTGCCGAAGACCTTGTAGGTGCCGTCCGGCTGCGGCTCGGCCCGGGTGCGCACTGCCGCCAGGTCGGAGCCGGCCTGCGGCTCGGTCAGGTTCATCGTGCCGGTCCAGCGGCCTTCGACCATCGGCATCAGGTAGGTGGCCTTCTGCGCGTCGGAGCCGGCGGTCAGCAGGGCCTCGATCGCCCCGTCCGTCAGCAGCGGGCACAGCGCGAAGCTCAGGTTGGCGCTGTTGATCATCTCGATGCAGGCCGCGCCGATCGCCTTGGGCAAGCCCTGGCCACCGAACTCCTCGGGGTGCTGCAGGCCCTGCCAGCCGCCTTCGCCCAACTGGCGGAAGGCGTCCTTGAAGCCGGGCGTGGTCGTGACGACGCCGTCTTTCCAAGACGAGGGCTGCTGGTCACCGATCCAGTTCAGCGGGGCGACGACGTTCTCGTTGAACTTCGCGCACTCGTCGAGCACGGCCTGAGCGGTGTCGAGGCCGTGGTCGGCGAAGGCGGGGATCTGGGTGAGCTGCTCCAGGCCGGCGAGTTCCTTGAGGCCGAACATGAAGTCCTTGACGGGGGCGCGGTAGGTCATTTTTCGATTCTTTCGGGGGCTTTGTGGTCGAAAAAAAGGCGCCGCATCAAGTGGGGCGCCCTTCGGGACGGGGTTTGCGTCGGTGTCGGTGCTGGTTTACAGCGCCTTCACCAGCTCCGGCACAGCGGTGAACAGGTCGGCTTCGAGGCCGTAGTCCGCGACGCTAAAGATCGGCGCTTCGGGATCCTTGTTGATCGCGACGATCACCTTGGAGTCCTTCATGCCGGCCAGGTGCTGGATCGCACCCGAGATGCCGGCAGCGACATACAGGCTCGGCGCCACGATCTTGCCGGTCTGCCCGACCTGCCAGTCGTTGGGCGCGTAACCCGCGTCCACCGCAGCGCGGCTCGCACCGAGCGCAGCGCCCAGCTTGTCCGCCAGCGGGATCAGCACTTCATTGAACTTGTCGCTGGAGCCCAGCGCGCGGCCACCGGAGACGATGATCTTGGCGGCGGTCAGCTCGGGGCGGTCGTTCTTGGTGACTTCCCGGCCGACGAACTGGCTCTTGCCCGAATCGGCCACGGCGGCGACCGTTTCGACTGCGGCCGAGCCACCGGTCGTGGCGGCAGCGTCAAAGCCGGTCGTGCGCACGGTGATGACCTTGACCGCGTCCGTGCTCTGCACGGTGGCGATGGCGTTGCCGGCGTAGATCGGGCGCTCGAAGGTGTCGGCGCTGATGACCTTGGTGATGTCGGTGACCTGGGCCACATCCAGCTTGGCCGCGACGCGCGGGGCGACGTTCTTGCCGCTGGCCGTTGCCGGGAACAACAGGTGGCTATAAGCACCGGCCACGGCCAGCACCTGCGCCGCGAGGTTCTCGGCCAGACCATCGGCGAGGCTGGCGCCGTCGGCGTGCAGCACCTTGGTGACGCCGGCGATCTGGGCCGCTGCAGCCGCCGCCGCACCGGCGTTCAAGCCAGCGACCAGCACGTGGACTTCACCGAGCTGCGCCGCAGCGGTCACGGTGTTCAGCGTCGCGCCCTTGATGTGGGCGTTGTCGTGTTCAGCAATGACGAGTGCAGACATCTCAGATCACCTTCGCTTCGTTCTTCAGCTTGGCGACCAGCGTCGCCACATCCGCCACCTTGATGCCTGCGCCGCGCTTGGCCGGCTCGGCGACCTTCAGCGTCTTGATGCGCGAGGCGACATTCACGCCCAGCGCATCCGGCTTGATGACTTCCAGCGGCTTCTTCTTCGCCTTCATGATGTTCGGCAGCGTCACGTAACGCGGCTCGTTCAGGCGCAGGTCGGTGGTGATGATCGCCGGCAGCGAGACCGACACCGTCTCCAGACCTCCGTCCACTTCACGGGTGACCACGGCGCGGCCGTCCACCACCTCGACCTTCGAGGCGAAGGTGGCTTGCGGCAGGTCCGCCAGCGCGGCGAGCATCTGGCCGGTCTGGTTGCAGTCGTCGTCGATGGCCTGCTTGCCCAGGATCACCAGGCCCGGCTGTTCGCGGTCGACCAGTGCCTTGAGCAGCTTGGCCACGGCCAGCGGCTGCAGTTCGTCCGCGCACTCGACCAGGATGCCCCGGTCGGCGCCGATGGCCATGGCAGTGCGCAGCGTTTCCTGGCACTGCGTGACACCGCACGACACGGCGATGATCTCGGTGACCACGCCCTTTTCCTTCAGGCGCACCGCCTCTTCGACGGCGATCTCGTCGAAGGGGTTCATGCTCATCTTGACGTTGGCGATGTCCACCCCCGTGCCATCGGACTTGACGCGGACCTTGACGTTGTAGTCGACGACCCGCTTGACGGGTACGAGTGCCTTCATGCGAAGTTCTCCAGTATTTGAATGGGTCTGAATACGGACGGCGGGAACGCAATTCTAGGGGCCGCCCAAGCGTGAATTGCGACGGATTGTGGCAGCGCCACCGAAAAAAGCACGATCGTTCGATTTTAGCCAATCTTGCCGCACTGCACCATCGCGGCGCAGCTTTTTTTGTATCAGGGAACACCCGAAGACCGACGGAAAACACCACGGTGCGCGCTGCTAGACTGGCGCTCCACCGCCGCTCCTGCCTGCATGACGACCACTGCGCCCCCCGTTCCCCCACGCATCGGCGTGTTCGATTCAGGCCTTGGCGGCTTGTCGGTGCTGCGGTCGATCCGGCAGCAATTGCCGGCGGCACAGCTGCTCTACGTCGCGGATTCGGGCCACGCCCCCTATGGCGAACGCGGTGACGACTACGTCTGCGCCCGCTCGCTGGTCATCGCCGACTTCCTCTACCGGCAGGGCGCGCAGCTGCTGGTGATCGCCTGCAACACCGCCACCGCGGCCGCGGCCACCGCCCTGCGTACGCGCTATCCAGAAGGACGCATCGTCGGGGTCGAGCCGGGCCTGAAACCCGCCGCCGCACTCAGCCGCAATGGCCGCGTCGGCGTCATGGCCACCAATGGCACGCTGCGCAGCGAGCGTTTCCGTCTGCTGGCCCAGGCCCACGCCGCCCACCTCGATCTGCGCCTGCAAGCCTGCACCGGCCTGGCCGCCGCCATCGAGGCCGGCGAGACCGACTCGCCCGCCGTGCGCGAGCGGGTGGACACCCACTGCGCAGCGCTGCGGGCGCAGGACGTGGACACGGTCGTCCTCGGCTGCACGCACTACCCCTTTGTCGCCCACCACATCCAGGCGGCCATGGGCGACGGGGTACGCCTGATCGACACGTCGGATGCGGTCGCGCGGCGCACGGTGTCGCTGGTTGGCGCGCTGGGACCGGGGGCCACGCAAGGCGCGACCACGGCCACACCGCTGGCGCAGTTGTGGACCACCGGCGATGTCGCCACGCTGCGGGGGTTCGTGCAACGCTGGCTCGACTTCCCCTGCACCTTCGAGGCCTTGGCCGAATAGCGCGCGCCCGCGAAAAAACGCCCCGTCGCTTATAGTGCCCCTGCGAAATAGTTCTCGAATTCGCCTCAGCCCAGCCCCCGAAGGAACTCCGATGCGCACTGCAAGCCTGACCCGCCGTCTCTTCACCGGCACCTTGCTGGCCTCCCTGCTCGCCAGCGGCGCCGCCCAGGCCCAGACCGCCGTGCGCGTCGGCTCCAAGATCGACACCGAGGGCTCGCTGCTGGGCAACCTGATCATCCAGGTGCTTGAAGCCGGCGGCATCCGCACCGAGAACAAGGTGCAGCTCGGCAACACCAAGATCGTGCGCGGCGCCCTCACCGCCGGCGAGATCGACATCTACCCCGAATACACAGGCAACGGCGCCTTCATGTTCTCGGTCGAGAAGGATCCCGCCTGGAAGGACGCCAAGGCCGGCTACGAGAAGGTCAAGGCGCTCGATTTCCAGGCCAACAAGATCGTCTGGCTCGAACCCGCTCCGGCCAACAACACCTGGGCCATCGCGATCCGCAAGGACGTGGCCACCGCCAACAAGCTCAAGACGCTGGACGACATGGGCCGCTGGATCGCGGGTGGGGGCAAGTTCAAGCTGGCCGCCTCCGCCGAGTTCATCGAGCGCCCGGACGCCCTGCCCGCCTTCCAGACCGCCTACGGTTTCAAGCTCAAGCAGGACCAGTTGCTGACGCTGGCCGGCGGCGACACCACGGTGACCATCAAGGCCGCCGCCGAGCAGACCTCGGGCGTCAACGCCGCGATGGCCTACGGCACCGACGGGCCGGTGGCAGCGCTGGGACTGGTGGTGCTGGACGACACCAAGGGCGTGCAGCCGATCTACGCCCCGGCGCCGATCGTGCGCGCCGAGGTGCTGGAGAAGCACCCGAAGATCCGCGACCTGCTCGCCCCGGTGTTCAAGACGCTGGATGGCCCGACGCTGCAGGCGCTCAACGCCCGCATCGCGCTGGGTGGTGAAGACGCGAAGAAGGTCGCTGCGAGCTACCTGAAGTCCAAAGGCTTCATCAAGTAAGCGGGCGCAGCAGCACAGCGGCACGCTCGGATGCGAGGCCGACGCCGCCCCACGCACCCGGTGCTGTGGGTGCTGTTGCTGGCGGGGATGGCGGCGGCGTTCGGCCTTCCCTTCCTGACGCAGGCGCCGAACCGACTGCTGTCCGGCGTGGGTGTGCCCTTGGCTGATGTGCTCATCGGCACCCGGCGCTGGGCGTTGGCGCCAGTCCTGTTGCTGCTGGCGGCTGCACTTCAAACCCCATCCGAGCGCCAAACGCGCTGGCTGACCCTGGTCGGCGCCACCAGTCTGCTGGCCGGACTGACCTGGCTGGCCGGCACCCATGCCAGTGCGCTGCTGTCCGAGGACCTGCCGCTGGGCCGCACCTCGCTGGGCGGTGGTTACTGGGTGCTGGCCGTGCTGTGCGGACTGGCGATGGCCGAAGCGGTGCGCGGCTGGTCGCTACACGCCTGGCTGTCGCTGCTGGCCAGCGTGGTCTTCGTCGTGCCGGTGGTGGCACTGGTGTGGAGTGGCCAGCTGGACGCCCTCTCGCTGATGAAGGAATACGACAACCGCCGGGACGTCTTCGACGCCGCCCTGCAGCGGCACCTGCTGCTGGTCGGCGCGACGCTGTTGCCGACGGTGCTGATCGGCGTGCCCCTGGGCGTGCTGGCGAGCCGGCGCCCGACGATGCAACCGGCGCTGCTGTCGGTGCTCAATCTGGTCCAGACGGTGCCGTCGATCGCCCTGTTTGCGCTGCTGATGGTGCCGCTGGCAGCGCTGGCCAGTCGGTGGCCGGTGCTCGCCCGCTGGGGCGTGAGCGGCATCGGCGTGGCGCCGGCGGTCACGGCGCTGACGCTGTATTCGCTGCTGCCGGTCGTGCGCAGCACGATGGCCGGGCTGGCCCAGATCGCGCCGGGTGTGCTGGAAGCGGCGCGCGGCATGGGCATGACGCGCCGGCAACTGTTCTGGCAGGTCGAGGTGCCGCTGGCGTGGCCGGTCTGGCTGGCGGGTCTGCGGGTGACGACTGTGCAGGCGCTCGGGCTGGCGATGGTGTCGGCGCTGATCGGTGCGGGCGGGTTCGGGGCGGTGATGTTCCAGGGACTGCTGAGCAGCGCGGTCGATCTGGTGCTGCTCGGCGTGGTGCCCGTGGTGGCGCTGGCGGTGGTGGCGGATGCGCTGTTCAAGGTGCTCGCGCAATGGACGACGCGGGGAGCGCGATGATCGAATTCCAGCAGGTGGGCAAGTCCTTCGGCGGCCAGGCGGTGGTCGAGGACTTCTCGCTGACCATCGCCCCGGGCGAATTCGTGGTGCTGATCGGGCGCTCCGGCTCGGGCAAGTCGACCACGCTGAAGATGGTCAACCGCCTGGTCGAACACGACCGGGGCCGCATCCTCTTTGCCGGCCAGGAAATCCGCTCCTTCCAGCCCGAGGACCTGCGCCGGCGCATGGGTTACGCGATCCAGTCGACGGGGCTGTTTCCGCACTGGACGGTGGAGCGCAACATCGCCTGCGTGCCGACCCTGCTGAAATGGCCTGCGGCACGCATCCGCGACCGGGTCACAGAGTTGCTCGAACTGCTGCAGTTGTCGCCGGATCTCTACCGCGGTCGCTATCCGAACGAGCTGTCCGGTGGCCAGCAGCAGCGGGTCGGCGTGGCGCGGGCGCTCGCCGCGGACCCGGACGTGCTGCTGATGGACGAGCCCTTCGGCGCGCTCGATCCGATCACCCGCGCAGCGCTGCAGACCGAACTGGCGCGCATCCACCGGCTCTCCGGCAAGACCATCGTGCTGGTGACGCACGACATCGACGAAGCGCTGCGCCTGGGCAGCCGCATCGTGCTGCTGGACCACGGACGCGTCGTCCAGATCGGCACACCCCGGCAGCTGCTCGCCGAGCCGGCCAACGCGTTCGTGCGCGACTTCATCGGCCGCAGCGACACGGGGCTGCGTCTGCTGGCACTGGACACCGTGGCGAGCAGGATGCGCCGAGAACCGGACATGTCGGGCGCGCCAGCAACCCTGCGCGATACCGATTCACTGCGCGATGCCCTGTCGATGCTGCTCGTGCAGGGCGTCCCGTGTCTGCCGGTGGTCGACGGCGCGGGGCAGCCGTGCGGGCAGCTGCATCTGGCCGACCTGGTGCCGAGCGGGTCATGAAGCGCAGCCGCTGGGCAGAACCGTTGCCCTGGGCGCTGCTCGCGCTGGTCGGGCTCACGCTGGGCATGTCTTCGCTCAAACCGCTGTTTGCCGCTGGTTTCCCCACGCTGGACCGGCCGATGTACGAGCAGGACAGCTTCCTGGCGTTGATGCTGTCGCACATCGGGCTGGTGGCGGTGTCCAGCCTGGTGTCGGTGCTGCTGGGTTGGGCAGCGGGCGTGTTCGCCACGCGGCCCGCCGGACTGGTATTTCGGCCGATGATCGAAACCATCGTCGCCATGGGGCAGACCATTCCGCCAGTCGCGGTACTGGCGATCGCCGCACCGCTGATCGGGTTTGGAGAAACACCGGCACTGATCGCGCTGGCCTTGTACGGCTTGCTGCCAGTCGTTCAACAAACCCTGGCAGGGCTCGGCTCGGTGCCGGAAGATGTTCTGGACGCGGCGACCGGGCTGGGCATGACGCCGGCCCAGCGCTTGTGGCGGGTCGAGTGGCCGCTGGCGTGGCCGGTGATGCTGTCTGGCGTGCGCACGTCGGTGATCATCAACATCGGCACGGCGGCGGTGGCCTCGACGGTCGGCGCCAAGACGCTCGGATCGCCCATCATCATCGGACTCAGCGGCTTCAACACGGCGTATGTGCTGCAGGGCGCCGTGCTGGTCGGGCTGCTGGCCGTGGTCGTTGACCTGGGTTTCGAGCGCCTGATGCCCAGGCGCTGAAATCAGAAAGCAAAAAAGCAGAAAAGCCGTCACGCTGGACGGCTTTTCTGCTTGTTGGAGCGGGAAACGAGACTCGAACTCGCGACCTCAACCTTGGCAAGGTTGCGCTCTACCAACTGAGCTATTCCCGCAAACTATTCAATTCAATCAACCAACGAATCTGGTGCCCGGGACGGGAATCGAACCCGTACGCCCCCTCACGGGAAAGCGGCGGATTTTAAGTCCGCAGTGTCTACCAATTTCACCACCCGGGCTGCGAACCAGCACCAGACAAGACAAAACTGGAGCGGGAAACGAGACTCGAACTCGCGACCTCAACCTTGGCAAGGTTGCGCTCTACCAACTGAGCTATTCCCGCATTCAACCAAATGATTCTGATTCTGGAGGCGCGGAGTGGAGTCGAACCACCCTACACGGATTTGCAATCCGCTGCATAACCGCTTTGCTACCGCGCCGCTGAATATCTTCACCAACAAAAAAGGAAGCCAACTTGCGCTCCCTTTTTCGGAAACCTGAGCAAAACTGGAGCGGGAAACGAGACTCGAACTCGCGACCTCAACCTTGGCAAGGTTGCGCTCTACCAACTGAGCTATTCCCGCTTTGCACTTCTGCATTCCTGACTAGCTGCACCGCATTTGGTGTTTGGTGCTGCGCGTCGAGAACGAAAGTATAGAACAGATCATTCTCGTCGCACAAGCTTTTCAGGCCAGTTTTTTTAGTGCTTGGTCGCAGCTTCCACCACGACCGCTGCAGCCGGCTCCACCTTGGCCGCCTCGATCACCACCTTCGGCTCTTCATCGGGCAAAGGCTGCGGCTGGCGTTCCAGCGCGATCTCCAGCACCTTGTCGATCCACTTGACCGGGATGATCTCCAGCTGGCTCTTGACGTTTTCAGGGATGTCCTGAAGGTCCTTGGCATTGGCCTCGGGGATCAGCACCGTCTTGATGCCACCGCGGTGGGCCGCCAGGAGTTTCTCCTTCAGGCCACCGATCTCCGTCACCTCGCCACGCAGCGTGATCTCGCCCGTCATCGCCACATCGGCACGCACCGGGATGCCGGTCAGCGCCGACACGAAGGCCGTCGTCATCGCAGCACCCGCGCTCGGGCCGTCCTTGGGCGTGGCGCCATCCGGCACGTGGATGTGGATGTCGCGCTTCTCGAACAGCTCTTCCTTGATGCCAAGCCGCGCCGCACGGCTGCGCACCACCGTGCGTGCCGCCTCGACCGACTCCTTCATCACGTCGCCGAGCGATCCGGTGCGGATGATCACACCCTTGCCCGTCATGATCGCGGCCTCGATGGTCAGCAGATCGCCGCCCACCTCGGTCCACGCCAGGCCGTTGACCTGACCGACCTGGTTCTGCTTCTCGGCTTCCCCGTAGCTGTACTTGCGCACGCCCAGGAAGTCGTTCAAGTTGGCGGCCTCGACCGTGACACGCCCGTCGTACTTCTTCAGCGACAGCCCCTTCACCACCTTGCGGCAGATCTTGGAGATCTCGCGTTCGAGCGAACGCACACCGGCTTCACGGGTGTAGTAACGGATGATGCCGCGGATCGCGTCTTCCGCGACCGTCAGCTCCTCGTCCTTCACGCCGTTGTTGGTGCGCTGCTTGGGCAGCAGGTAACGCTGGGCGATCGAGACCTTCTCGTCCTCGGTGTAACCCGCCAGGCGGATCACTTCCATGCGGTCGAGCAGCGCCGGCGGGATGTTCAGCGAGTTCGACGTGGCGATGAACATCACGTCGGACAGGTCGAAGTCCACCTCGACATAGTGATCGCCGAAGGTGTGGTTCTGCTCGGGGTCCAGCACCTCCAGCAGCGCCGACGACGGGTCACCCCGGAAATCAGTGCCCAGCTTGTCGATCTCGTCCAGCAGGAACAGCGGGTTGCGCACGCCGACCTTGCTCAGGCTCTGCAGAACCTTGCCCGGCATCGAGCCGATGTAGGTGCGGCGGTGGCCGCGGATCTCGGCCTCGTCGCGCACGCCACCCAGCGCCATGCGGACGAACTTGCGGCCCGTGGCACGCGCCACCGACTGCCCCAGCGAGGTCTTGCCCACGCCCGGAGGACCGACCAGGCACAGGATCGGCGCCTTGACCTTCTCGACACGCTGCTGCACCGCAAGATATTCAAGGATGCGTTCCTTGACCTTGTCGAGGCCGTAGTGGTCCTCGTTCAGCACACCTTCGGCGAAGGGCAGGTCGTGCTTGACCTTGCTCTTCTTCGCCCACGGCAGGTTGACCAGCGTCTCGATGAAGTTGCGCACCACCGTGGCTTCGGCCGACATCGGCGACATCAGCTTGAGCTTCTTCAGCTCGCCATCGACCTTCTTGCGCGCTTCCTTGGACATGCGCGCGGCGGTGATCTTCTTCTCCAGCTCCTCGAAGTCGGCGCCTTCTTCGCCTTCGCCGAGTTCCTTCTGGATGGCCTTGACCTGCTCGTTCAGGTAGTACTCGCGCTGGCTCTTCTCCATCTGGCGCTTGACGCGGCCACGGATGCGCTTCTCGACCTGCAGGATGTCGACCTCGTGCTCCAGCAGCTCCAGCAGCTTTTCCAACCGCTTGGCCACCGGGACCAGATCGAGGATGACCTGCTTGTTCTCGAGCTTGAGCGGCAGGTGCGCGGCGATCGTGTCCGACAGGCGGCCAGCGTCGTCGATGCCGGCGATCGAGGTAAGGATCTCCGGGGGGATCTTCTTGTTCAGCTTGACGTACTGGTCGAACTGCTGCGTGACCGCGCGGCGCAGGGCCTCGATCTCGGGCGTGCCTTGATCCGGCACAGGCACCGGCGAGACGACCGAGGTGAAGTACTCGCCGCTGTCATCGATCGTCACCGTGTTGGCGCGCTGCAGACCTTCGACCAGCACCTTCACGGTACCGTCGGGCAGCTTGAGCATCTGCAGGATGCTGGAGACGCAGCCGGTCTCGAACATGTCGTCCGACTTGGGCTCGTCCTTGCCGGCAGCCTTCTGTGCCACCAGCATGATCTGGCGGCCCGCTTCCATCGCGGCTTCCAGCGCCTTGATGGATTTCGGCCGGCCCACGAACAGCGGGATGACCATGTGCGGGAAGACCACGACATCGCGCAGCGGCAGCAGCGGCAGCGTGATCGGATCGGGGGGAAGAATGGGGTGGCCTGACATCAGAACCTCTCTTTCTGCGCTCCCATCTGGGAGCACATCGCCGGTTTGCAAGAGTCAGGTGCAAACCGGCGCGGATGCACTCAGGCGCTGGCCTTGGCCTGCTCGTGGTAAACGAGCAGGGGCTTGGTGTTGTCCTCGATGGTGTGCTCGTCGACGACGACCTTGGCCACACCATGGAACGTGGGCAACTCGAACATGGTGTCCATCAGGGCCTGCTCGATGATCGAGCGCAGCCCGCGGGCACCGGTCTTGCGGTTGAGCGCCTTCTGGGCGATGGCGGTCAGACCGGACGGGCGGATCTCCAGATCGACCCCATCCATCGCGAACAGCTTCTGGTACTGCTTGACCAGCGCGTTCTTCGGCTCGGTCAGGATCTGCACCATCGCGTCCTCGGTCAGCTCGCCGAGGGTCGCGATCACCGGCAGGCGGCCGATCAGTTCGGGGATGAGGCCGAACTTGATCAGGTCTTCCGGCTCGACCTCGCGGAAGGCTTCGCCCGCGCTGCGCGCGGACTTGGCCTTGACCGACGCACCGAACCCGATGCCCGACTTCTCGGACCGGTTGGCGATGACCTTTTCCAGCCCGTCGAAGGCGCCACCGCAGATGAACAGGATGTTGGTCGTGTCGATCTGCAGGAAGTCCTGGTTCGGGTGCTTGCGGCCGCCCTGGGGAGGAACGGACGCCATCGTGCCTTCGACCAGCTTCAGCAGGGCTTGCTGCACGCCTTCACCGGACACATCGCGCGTGATCGACGGGTTGTCGGCCTTGCGGCTGATCTTGTCGATCTCGTCGATGTAGACGATGCCGCGCTGGGCACGCTCGACCTCGTAGTTGCAGTTCTGAAGCAGCTTCTGGATGATGTTCTCGACATCCTCGCCCACGTAACCGGCTTCGGTCAGCGTGGTGGCGTCGGCGATCACGAATGGCACGTTGAGCAAGCGGGCGAGCGTCTGGGCCAGCAGCGTCTTGCCGGAACCAGTCGGGCCGATCAGCAGGATGTTGCTCTTGGACAGCTCCACCCCGTCGCCCTTGGCCTTGCCCTCCATGTGCTTCAGGCGCTTGTAGTGGTTGTAGACGGCGACGGCGAGCGTGCGTTTGGCCTGGTCCTGGCCGATGACGTACTGGTCCAGGCTGGCCTTGATGTCACTGGGCACCGGCAGGTCGTCGCGGTTCGTCTTGCCACCGGGCACATCAGCAGCCGGCGCTTCATCACGGATGATGTCGTTGCACAGCTCGATGCACTCGTCACAGATGAACACCGACGGGCCGGCGATGAGCTTCTTGACCTCGTGCTGGCTCTTGCCGCAGAACGAGCAATACAGCGTCTTTTCGCCGGAGGAGCCTTTTTTCTCGGGCATGGAATGCGGCCTTGTCGAGTCGGGAGAAAGGAAATGCGGAGCTGGTCAGGCGCGCTTGCTGATGACCTGATCGATCAGGCCATAGGTCTGGGCTTCGTCGGCGGACATGTAGTAGTCGCGCTCGGTGTCGGCCTGGATCTTCTCCAGCGGCTGGCCCGACCGGTCGGCCAGGATGCGGTTGAGCTGCTCGCGGGTCTTGAGGATCTCGCGGGCGTGGATCTCGATGTCGGTGGCCTGACCCTGCGTGCCGCCGAGCGGCTGGTGGATCATGATCTTGGAGTTCGGCAGCGCGAAGCGCTTGCCCTTTTCACCGGCCGTCAGCAGGAACGCACCCATGCTCGCCGCCATGCCCATGCACAGCGTGGACACCTGGGGCTTGATGAACTGCATCGTGTCGTAGATCGACATGCCGGCGCTGACGCTGCCGCCCGGCGAGTTGATGTAGAACGAGATGTCCTTGTCCGGGTTTTCGCTTTCCAGGAACAGCAGCTGGGCGACCACCAGATTGGCCGTCTGGTCATTGACCGGGCCGACCAGGAAGATGACCCGTTCGCGCAGCAGGCGCGAATAGATGTCATAGGAGCGCTCGCCGCGTCCGGATTGTTCGATGACGATGGGCACCATGCCCAGGTTCTGCGTGTCGATTGCGCTCATTGGAGACCCTTGAAACATCACTGTGTCGCGCTGATGACCGCTCGGTACGGGTCGGCCGTCAGCGATGAACCCGATTATGGGGGTTGCCGGCATTCAACGCCGGACACGGGGGAGGCCATCATGTGACAAGGGGCGCTCGTGGCGCCCCTTGTTCCTGCTTTACCGACCAGCGTAGTCGGCTAGTGCAGCTTTTCTTGCGGTCGTGCCTCAGGCACCCATCAGTTCGTCGAAGGCCAGCGCCTTGTCCGTGACCTTGGCCTGCGCCAGCACGAAGTCGGACACATTGGCCTCGATGACCACGGCCTCGACCTCGGCCAGGCGCTGCTGGTCACCCAGGTACCAGGCCATGACTTCGGACGGACGCTCGTAGCTCTGCGCCATCTCTTCGATGTGGGCGCGGATCTGGTCCGGCGTCGCGGCCAGCGAATGCGTGCGCACGACTTCGGCCACCGTCAGGCCCAGGCGCACACGGCGCTCGGCTTGCGGCTGGAACACTTCGTTCGGGATCGGAGCCTTGTCGGCATCCTTGACGCCGCGCTGCTTCAGATCGGCACGGGCGTTCTCGACCAGACGGCCGAGTTCGTTGTCCACGAGCGCCTTGGGCAGGTCGAACGAGGTCGCCGTTTCCAGCGCCGCCATCACGGCCTGCTTGTTGCGGGCAGCGACGCGGAACTTGACTTCGCGTTCCAGGTTCTTCTTGATGTCGGCGCGCAGGCCTTCGACGGTCGCGTCGGCGATGCCGAGCGATTCGGCGAACGCGGTGTCCACGTCCGGCAGGTTCTGCTGCTCGACCTTCTTCAGCGTGACGAGGAAGTCGGCTTCCTTGCCGGCCACGTCTTCACCGTGGTAGTCGTCGGGGAACTTCAGCGGGAAGGTCTTCGACTCGCCAGCCTTCATGCCGCGCACGGCGGTCTCGAAGGCTTCGAGCATCCGGCCTTCGCCCAGCAGGAACTGGAACGCTTCGGCCTGGCCGCCCTGGAAGCTGTCGCCGTCGATCTTGCCGTCGAAGTCGATGGTCACGCGGTCGCCGTCGGCGGCCACGTCATCGGCGGCGCGTTCGGTGAAAGTGCGGCGCTGCTTGCGCAGGATGTCGACCGTGCGGTCGATCGCGGCGTCGGTGACCTCGGAGGACACACGCTCGATCTCGACCGCCGTCAGGTCGCTGACCACCACGTCCGGGTAGACCTCGAAGGTCGCGTCGAAGGCGACTTGGCCTTCAGGCGCTTCTTCCTTCTCGGTGATGCGCGGCGTGCCCGCCACGCGCACCTGGGCTTCGGTTGCGGCCTCCTGGAAAGCCTGACCGACCTTGTCGTTCATGACTTCGTACTGGACCGAGTAGCCGTAGCGCTGGGCGACGACGGACATCGGGACCTTGCCAGGACGGAATCCGTCGATCTTGACCGTACGGGCCATCCGCTTGAGGCGGTTCTCGACCTCGGTCTGGAGTTCAACGGCCGACAAGGTCAGCGTGATACGGCGCTCGAGCTTGTCGAGGGTCTCCACAGTAACAGCCATGTTCTGAAGCTCTTTAGGTTGCTTGAATCTGGGGGAGTTGCGTGCCTGGTGTGGTGCGCGGGGCCGGACTCGAACCGGCACGCCCGTGAAGGCGTCAGGACCTAAACCTGGTGCGTCTACCAATTTCGCCACCCGCGCGGCACGCGTCGGAAATTCCCGGAACCTTGAATTCTAACCCGATCAGGCAGGCGCCCTTTTCACCCGGAACCACGCCGCATACATCGCGGGCAGCGCCAGCAGCGTCAGCGCCGTGGCGACGATCAGCCCGCCCATGATCGCCACCGCCATCGGCCCCCAGAAGATGCTGCGCGACAGCGGGATCATGGCCAGCACGGCAGCCGCCGCCGTCAGCACGATCGGCCGGAACCGCCGCACCGCCGACTCGACCACCGCGTTCCAGTCCGGCACGCCCGCGGCCCGGTCCTGCTCGATCTGGTCGATCAGGATCACCGAGTTGCGCATGATCATGCCCATCAGCGCGATCACGCCCAGCAGCGCCACGAAGCCGAACGGCCGGTTCAGCAGGATCAGCGCCGCGGCCACGCCGGCGATGCCCATCGGCCCGGTCAGGAACACCAGCAGCGCCCGCGCGAAGCTCTGCAACTGCAGCATCAGCAGCGTGAAGGTGACGAACAGCATCACCGGCACGCCGGCCGCGATCGAGCCCTGCCCCTTGCTGCTCTCGGCGACCGCGCCAGCGATCTCGATCGAATAGCCCAGCGGCATCCGCTCCTTGAGCTTCGACAGCGCCGGCCACAGCTCCTTCGTCACGGTCGGCCCCTGCACGCCTTCCGGCACGTCGCCCTGCACGGTGACGGCGTACTTGCGCCCTTCGCGCCACATCACGCCCGGCTCCCAGACATGGTCGATGCGCGCGATCTGCGTCAGCGGGATCGGCTTGCCGCTGCTGGTCGGCACGTAGGCGCTGCCCAGATCGGTGATCGCGTCACGCTCGCTGGTCGGCTGGCGCATCACGATGTCGATCAGCTTGTCGCCCTCGCGAAACTGGCCCACCGGCGTGCCGGTCAGCAGCATGCGCGTGGCCTGCGCGATCGACTGGCTGGTCACGCCGAGCGCGCGCGCCTTGTCCTGGTCGATCTGCAGGCGCAGCACCTTGACCGACTCGTTCCAGTTGTCGTTCACGCCCAGCATGTTCGGGCTGGCCCGCAGGATCGCCTTGGCCTGGTCCGCCCAGCCGCGCAGCACCAGCGGGTCCGGGCCCACCACGCGGAACTGCACCGGGTACGGCACCGGCGGACCGCTCGGCAGCAGCTTCACGCGACCGCGCACTTCCGGGAACTCGTCGGCCAGCAGCGTCGGCAGGCGCTTGCGCAGCTCCTCGCGCTGCGCCATGCCCTTGGGCAGCACGATGGACTGGCTCACGTTGGTCTGCGGGAAGATCTGGTCCAGCGGCAGGTAGAAACGCGGCGTGCCACTGCCGATCCAGGTCGTCACCGTCTCGACGCCCGCCTCCTGCTGCATCCGCTTCTGGAAACGCGCCGCCATGCGCTCGCTTTCCTGGATCGTTGCGCCTTCCGGCAGCCACAGGTCGACCATGATCTCCATGCGGCTCGAATCGGGGAAAAACTGCTGCTGCACCTTGCCCATGCCCACCAGCCCGAGCACGAACACGCCGATCGTCAGCGCGATCGTGATCCAGCGGTGGTCCACGCACCAGCCCACCATACCGCGGAAGCGGTTGTAGAACGGGGTGTCGAACAGGTCGTGCGGCTGGCCGTCGGTGTGCGGCTTCACGCGCAGGAAGCGCGCGCCCAGGTAGGGCACGAAGTACACCGACACCACCCACGAGATGACCAGCGCGGCCGAGGTCACGGCAAAGATCGCGAAGGTGTACTCGCCGACCGTGGACCTGGCCATGCCGATGGGCAGGAAGCCGGCGGCCGTGATGAGCGTGCCGGTCAGCATCGGCATCGAGGTGGCGTCGTAGGCGTAGGTGGCGGCGTAGAGCTTGTCGTGGCCTTCCTCCAGCTTGCGCACCATCATCTCGACCGCGATGATCGCGTCGTCCACCAGCAGGCCCAGCGCGATGATCAGCGAGCCCAGCGAGATCTTGTGCAGCCCGACGCCCCAGTAGTACATGGTGACGAAGGTAATCGACAGCACCAGCGGGATCGTGATCGCCACCACCAGCCCCGGCCAGATGTCGATGCGAAACGGTTTGAAGTGCAGCCCCAGGCTGATGAAGCTCACCGCCAGCACCACCGCGATCGCCTCGACCAGCACCTTGACGAACTCGCCCACCGACTGCGACACCGCCACCGGCTGGTCCTGGATCTGCGACAGCGTGATGCCCGCAGGCAGCTCGGCGCGGATCTCCTCGACCCGCGCGTGCAGCGCCTTGCCCAGCGCGATGATGTCGCCGCCCTTGGCCATCGAGACGCCCAGCGCGATCACCGGCTCGCCCTGGTGGCGCACCTTCACCGCCGGCGGGTCGGTGTAGCCGCGGCGGATCGTGGCGACATCGCCCAGCTTCGTCATGCTCGCCACGCCCGTGGCCGGATTGACGACGCGGATCGGCAGCTGGCCGAGTTCGTCGATCGAGCGGAACTGGCCGCCCACGCGCACCTGCAGGTTCTGCGTGTCCGCGTTCAGCACACCCGCGCTCTCGACCGCGTTCTGCGTGCCGATCTGGCTGATCACCTGGTTCAGATCGAGGCCGAGCTGCGCCAGGCGCTTGCCCGACAGCTCGATGAACACCTTCTCCGGCTGCGCACCAAAGGTCTCCACCTTGGCGACGTCCTTGACCTGCAGCAGCTTCGAGCGCACGTCCTCGGCGAACTCGCGCAGCTCTTCCTGGCTGAAACCATCGGCCGACAGCGCGACGATCGAACCGTAAACATCGCCGAACTCGTCGTTGAAGAACGGCCCGATCACGCCGGCCGGCAGCGTGCTGCGCATGTCGCCGATCTTCTTGCGCGTCTGGTACCAGATCTGCGGCACGTCCTTGGGCGGCGAGCTGTCCTTGATCTGGAAGATGGTGACCGACTCGCCCGGCTTGGTGTAGCTGCGGATGATGTCGGCGTTGGGCACCTCCTGGAGCGTCTTCTCGATCTTGTCGGTGACCTGGTCGGCCATCTGCTGCGCGGTCGCACCCGGCCAGACGGCCTGCACGACCATCGCGCGGAAGGTGAACGGCGGGTCCTCGTCCTGGCCGAGCTGGAAGTACGCGGCAAAGCCGAGCACCATCAGCACGATCATCAGGTAGCGGGTCAGCGCCGGGTGCTCCAGCGCCCAGCGCGAGATGTTGAAGCCCGAGCGGGTGCCGGTGTCGTGGGTATGGGTTTTCATGGCGTGTGCACCGAACCTTCTGCCCGCCTCAGCGCGACGCCGCCGGACGCACCGGCTCGGCGTAGCGCTTGACCTTCATGCCCGCGGTGAGCACATGCACGCCCGCCGTGACCACTTCCTGCCCGGGCTGCACGCCGCCGCTGACCAGCACCAGATTGCCGTCCGCGCCGGCGATCTGCACCGGCTGCGGCTTGACCGTCATCGTGGCCGCGTCCAGCAGCCAGACGACGCTCTGGCCGCCCTGCTCCACCACGGCCGCCAGCGGCAGGCGCGTGACCGCGTCGCGCTTGACCAGATCGAAGGCCACGGTCGCCGTCTGGCCCAGGCGCACCTCACCCGAGGCCAGATCGGCCTTGGCGACAAAGGTGCGCGTGGTCGGATCAGCGGCGGCGGCGAGTTCGCGCAGCGTGGCGCGCACCGGCTCGCCGGTCGCACCCCAGAGCCGCACCTGCAGCGCGCCCGGCTGTTTCAGCAGCGCCCGCACCGAAGTGACCCGGTCCTCCGGGACGTTGAACACCATATCGCGTGCGCCGGACAGCGCCAGCCGGACGACGGGCGTTCCCGCCGCGACGACCGTTCCTGGCTCCGCGTCCACGCCGGTCACGACGCCCGCCGCATCGGCGACGAGGCGGGTGTACTGCGTCTGGTTGCCCTGCACACCGGCCTGGCTGCGGGCCTGGTCGAGCGTGGCCTGCGCGGCCTTGACAGCGGTCTCGCGGCGCTCCAGTTCGGCCGCGCCGATGAAGCCCTGGGCGAACAGGTCGCGGTAGCGCTTGAGGTCGGCGCTGACCTGGTCCCAGTTGGCCTGGGCGGCGCGCAAACCGGCAGCGGCGGCGTCCTGCCCCAGCTTCAGGTCGGACGGATCAAGCTGCGCGATCACCTGCCCCGCCTTCACCTCGTCGCCCAGGTTGACCGAGCGGCTCATCAGCTTGCCCCCGACCCGGAAGCTCAGCCGCGTCTCGGTGCGCGCCTTGATCTCCCCGGCGTATTCCTGCTGCGCGGTAGCGGACCCGGTGCTGACCTTCTGGGTGCGCACGGCGCGGATCGGCTCCGGCTGCGGCTCGGGCTTCGAGCAGGCCGCCAGCACGGCGAGCACCGACAGGCCGAGAACCATCGACAGGGGGCGGCGGGCGCGAGGGAGGCGGGGTCGCATGGGGAAAACTCCAAACTGACTGACTGGTCAGTAATGTACGAGTCCGTTTGAACCATTGTCAATTCCTGCGCAGAACCGTGGCGATAATCACGATCCCGCCCCCGCACTGCCTCGCCCGGTTCCCATGAGCGTCGACCACTACGAAAACTTCCCCGTCGCCTCGGTGCTGTGCCCGCCGGCGCTGCGGCCCGCGGTGACGGCGATCTACTGGTTCGCCCGCACGGCCGACGACATCGCCGACGAGGGCGACGCCACGCCCGCGCAGCGCCTGGCCGACCTCGACGCCTACCGCGAGGACCTGCGCAGCGTCGCCCGCGGCCACGCGCCGACGCCGCGCTGGGAAGGCGTCTTCGTCCCGCTGGCCGCCATGTTCCGCCGGCACCACCTGCCCTTGCCGCTGCTGGAGGCACTGCTGTCGGCCTTCGAGCAGGACACGCACCAGCGCCGCTACCCGGACCGTGCCGCCGTGCTCGACTACTGCAAGCGCTCGGCCAACCCGGTCGGGCGGCTGCTGCTGCACCTCTACGGCGTGCGCGACCTCGAATCGCTGACGCAGTCGGACGCGATCTGCACCGCGCTGCAACTCATCAACTTCTGGCAGGACCTGAGTGTCGACCTGCCGCGTGACCGGCTGTATGTGCCGCTGCTCGACTGCGCCGAGGTGGGCGTCGGCGTGCCGGACCTGATGCGCCAGCGCGACACCGGGGCGACGCGGGCGCTGGTGGAGAAGGAGGTCCGCTGGGCGCGCGAGCTGATGCTGTCCGGCGCGCCGCTGGCCACGCGGCTGCCGGGGCGCACGGGCTGGGAGCTGCGGCTGGTGGTGCAAGGGGGCTTGCGCATCCTCGACAAGATCGCGGCGATGGACTTCGAAGTGCTGCAGCGGCGGCCGAAGATCGGCGCCGCCGACGCGCCGGGGTTGCTGTGGCGCGCCATGGTCATGTGAACCCCACGGCGCGCACCGCGTTCGCTGAGACAATCCCGCCCCATGACGACGACGCCCGAACACTACGTTCAAGAGAAGGCTGCCAAGAGCGGCTCCAGCTTCTATTACGCCTTCCTCTTCCTGCCGCCGCCGCGCCGGGCCGCGATCACCGCGTTCTATGCGTTCTGCCGCGAGGTCGATGACGTGGTGGACGAGACGAGTGACGCCGGCGTGGCCGCGACCAAGCTGGCGTGGTGGCGCGCGGAAGTCGCCAAGGCCTTCGCCGGCCAGCCCTCGCAGCACCCGGTCCTGCTCGCGCTGATGCCGCACGCGCCGCTCTACAACATCACCGCCGCGCACCTGCACGCCGTGATCGACGGCTGCGAGATGGACCTGCAGCAAAGCCGCTACCTCGATTACCCCGGCCTGCAGCGGTATTGCCACCTCGTCGCGGGCATCGTCGGCGAGGTCGCGGCCAGCATCTTCGGCCAGACCGACCCGCAGACCACCACCTACGCCCACAAGATGGGCCTCGCGTTCCAGCTCACGAACATCATCCGCGACGTGGGCGACGACGCGCGGCGCGGGCGGATCTACCTGCCGGTGAACGAGCTGAAGCAGTTCGACGTGAAGGCGCAGGAAATCCTGAACCGCGGCTACAGCGAGCGCTTCACGGCGCTGATGAAATTCCAGGCCGAGCGCGCCCACCGCACCTACGACGAAGCCCTCGCGCTGCTGCCCGACGCCGATCGCCGTGCGCAGAAGCCAGGGCTGATGATGGCCAACATCTACCGCACGCTGCTGCGCGAGATCGAGGCGAACCAGTTCCAGGTGCTGCACCAGCGCATCTCGCTGACGCCGGTGAGGAAGCTCTGGATCGCGATGCAGACGAACTGGCGCGGGCGGTGACCATAAAACCGATCACTAGCGCCTAAAATGCGGATCTATGTTCAACATACTGGACTTTGGACTCGCCTCCTCTGACGAAATCTGTCAGACCTTGGGTCAGCGGCTCAAGGCGGTGCGGCTGGCGCGGGGCTGGACGCAATCCGAACTGGCGCGGCGGGCGGATCTGTCGCGCGGCACCGTCGTGACCCTCGAAGGCCAGGGCCAGACCACGCTGGCCTCGCTGGTGCGGGTGGTGCAGGTGCTGGGTCTGGAGGGCGAGTTGCAGTCGCTGTTCGTGCCGCCGCCGCCACGCTCCATCGCCGAACTGGAGCGTCGCGCCAGCACGCCCCGTCAGCGCGCCCCCCGCCAGCGACCGCCTCGGCCATGATCCGCAAAGTCCTGGTGCATTACGTCGGCTGGGGTGAGCGGTGGCTGCTGGGCACGCTGGCCCACGACGGGCACGATCTCCTGTTCGAGTATTCGGCCGACGCCTTGCGACAAGGTCTGGAGCTGTCGCCCCGTCATCTGCCCCTGCGGCCGGGCGTCTTCAGCGGATTCCCTGGCCATCAGCAACACCTGCCGGGTCTTATCGCCGACGCGCTGCCCGATGGCTGGGGGTTGCTGCTGATGGACCGGCTGTTCCGCAGAAACGGCGTGAACCCGGCCACGGTCTCGCCGCTGGACCGCCTGACCTTCCTCGGCGAGCGCACGCTGGGCGCGCTGACATTCGAGCCGGCGCAGCCCCAGTCAATCGCCCCGGACGACCTGCGGCTGCTCGATCTGGCGCGGGAAGCCCGTGCTGTGGTGCATGACCGGGACAGCGTGGCCTTGCGCCAACTGGCACTGCTCGGGGGTTCCCCACAAGGCGCCCGGCCCAAGGTGCTGGTCCACCACGACCCACGCACGTCCGACATCAGCACGGTGCCGTTCCCGGGAGGCGAGCCGTGGCTGGTCAAGTTCCAGGCGCGTGACGAGCACAAGGAGGTCTGCGCGCTGGAAGATGCCTATGCGCAACTGGCGCGGGACGCAGGGCTGGACATGCCCGACACCCGCAGCTTTGACCTCGACGCGCGCCTCGGGGCGTTTGGCATTGCCCGATTCGATGTGGAGGACGGGCTGCGCGTGCCAACGCATACGCTGGCAGGGGCGCTGCAGGTGGATTTCAGGCTGCCGTCCGCGGTCGATTACACGACGCTGCTGCGGGCCACGCGCTTGTTCACGCGGGACGAGCACGAGGTGCGCAAGGCGTATGAGCGGGCGGTGTTCAACGTGGTGTTCCACAACCGCGACGACCACGCCAAGAACGTGTCCTTCCGGCTCGGGCGGGACCGCCACTGGCGATTGGCACCGTGTTACGACCTGACCTTTTCCGAAGGGCCGGGGGGCGAGCACCAGATGGATGTGTGCGGAGAAGGCCGCGACATCACCCGCGCCCATCTGCTGCAATTGGCCAACCAAGGCGGCCTGGACCGCGCCTGGGCCGCGACGGTCGTGGAACGCATGGTCGAGTTGGCTGGTCGCTTTCCGGCGATCGCCGCCGGCCGGTCCATCAGAGCGACGACGGTCAAACGCGTGCGCGGCGCCATCGACGCCAATCGGCTGAGGCTGGCATGAGCGCGGCGACGGCAGTGGTCGGCGCGGGCTGGGCCGGGCTGGCGGCGGCGGTGGCCGCGGTCGATTCAGGCGAGCGCGTCACGCTGTTCGAGATGGCGCCGCAAGCCGGCGGCCGCGCCCGCAGCCTCGCCGCCGAACCGAGCGGGCTGCGGCTCGACAACGGCCAGCACATCCTGATCGGCGCCTACACCGCCACGCTCGGCCTGATGCGCCGCGTCGGCGTCGATCCAGACTCGGTGCTGCTGCGCACGCCGCTAGCGCTGCTGGACCAGGATGGCGTCGGACTGCGACTGCCGGAGGGGCACCCGGTCATCGCGTTCACGCGGGCGGTCTGGGCGATGCGGCACTGGTCCTTGCGCGAGCGGCTGGCGTTGAGCAACGCGGCGGCGGGCTGGATGCTGCGGCGCTTTCGTTGCGACCCGGCGTGGACGGTGGCGCAGCTGACCGCCGCCCTGCCCGTGCGCGTCCGCGCCGAGATCATCGACCCGCTGTGCGTGGCGGCGCTGAACACGCCCGCAGATGCCGCCAGCGCGACCGTGTTCCTGCGGGTGCTGCACGACGCGCTGTTTTCCGGGCCGGGGGCGAGCGACCTGCTGATTCCGCGGCGACCGCTGGCGGAGTTGCTGCCAGAGCCGGCGCTGCGCTGGCTGGACAAACACGGCGCGACGCTGCGCATCGGGCAGCGCGTGCAGCGGCTGGCGGTGCGGACGGACGGCGCAGGCTGGACGGTGGATGACGCACCGTTCGACCGCGTCGTGCTCGCCTGCAGCGCCAGCGAGGCGGCGCGGCTGACCGGCAACATCGCCCCGGCGTGGTCGGCCAGTGCGGCGGTGTTCGGGTATGAGCCGATCGTGACCGGCTATGTGCAGGCGGCGAATGCCCGTCTGGCCGCACCGATGGTGGCGCTCGCCGAGGGTCCGCAGGCGCCGGCGCAGTTCGCGTTCGACCACGGCGCGCTGGGCATGACGCCGGGGCTGTTCGCGTTTGTGGTGAGCGGCGCAGCGCCGTGGGTCGCGCAAGGGATGGACGCGACCGGCGCAGTCTTGCTGGCGCAGGCGCGGTCGGTGCTGCGGGGCGAAGGGGCGGCCGATGCCGCGCTGGTGAAACTGGTGGCGGAGAAGCGGGCGACGTTTCGGTGTGTGCCGGGGTTGCAGCGGCCGGCGGTCAGGATTGCCGTGGGGCTGAGCGCGGCGGGGGATTACGTGGACGGACCGTATCCGGCGACGATCGAAGGGGCTGTGCGCAACGGACTCTCGAACAAGACGGCCTGAGGTGGCGCGTCGGCATCGGCCAGCACCGAGGCCAGTGCCAAGACATCTTGCGGTTCAGGCCAGACCTGTGCCCCCTTGTCATGCAGCGCGGCCAACCCGGCCGACGACGCCCCGGCCGCGCTCGATCGCACATAGACCGGCACGCCCCCCGACCGACCCAGTTCCTCGACGGCCCCCGCCCAGGTGCCTCCCTTGCCCAGATCCGAGCTGACCACCAGCGCCGCATCAGCCAGCCCGTAAATCAGCTTGTTGCGCTGCATGGCCAGCCCGACATGGAAACCTGCCGCCGGATCAAACGGGGACACCAGCGCCAGCCGCCCCGCCATCAGCCGATCACGGTTCGCACGCGACACCGCCGCCCGCTCCAGACTGTCCGCGAGCACCCCGACCACGGCGCCACCCTCGTCCGCTGCCCCCGCCATCGCCGCCTGGTCAATGCCCTTCGCGCCGCCTGACACCAGCACCCGGCCGGCTTGCGCGACCAATCCACCGATCTGTGCCGCGACCGTCAACAGGGCCGCATCCACATGGCGCGAGCCGACCACCGCCAATCCACCCTGCGACAACAAGGCCGCCTCGCCACAGCCGTACAGCACGGCGGGCGCTTCTTCGCGCAGCCGGCGTTTGAGCACCCGCGGATACGCCGCGTCCGCCCGGCTCACCACCCAGATCGCCCGCGCCTGCCACCGCTCCAGCGCCTGGCTCAACTGGAACCCACGACCCAGCAACGCCACCATCCGCCCCGTTTCGACGATGGGCGCACAGGCTTCGATCACCGCCAACGCCTCCGGGTCCAGCAGATCGGAGGGCTTCCGCTGCAAACCGATCAGGTGCCGGACCAGCCGCTTGTACTCGCCGTGGGTCAGCGGGTCCACGCCCGTGCTGCGGTCACGGCCCACCGTCAGCGGTGCGGTCAGCAGCAGGATCGCCTGGGTGTTGGGGGATGGAGTGGCGTCGGGGGCGGGTGAAGTCATTTCATGTGTCGGGGGTGGTTTGCGCGAGCGCGAGTGGCCAGACATCGCTCACCCCATTGTCTCGCAGCAGCCAGGCCGCCAGCGTCAAGGTCCAGCGCGAATCCACCATGTCATCGACCAGCAGCACCGGCCCGCTCGGCCACGGCCCGTCCGCCATGCTTGCCTCCAGCGCACCATCGAGGTTGCGCGCTTGCTGGACGCTGTTGGCCATGTCTTTCTGCGGCGGGCGAGCTGCTGTCTTTTGCAGTGCCATGCGGAATGGCAGTCCCAGCGCCTGGGCCAGACGGCGGGCGAAATCCGGCACCAGGTCCGCGTGGTGCCACGACGGGATGCAGGTGACCCAGGCAGGAAAAGGGTCCGGCCGCCAGTGCTCCAGCAGGTCCACGCACGCCTGCACGAGCGCATCGGCAAAACGGTGTTCCCGATACTTGCCCCGCGCCACCCAGTCACCCCAGCCAGCATCGCCCCAGACACACAGCGCACGTCCCGGATGCGCCTGCCGGTCCACGGGTATGCGCCCGCCGGTGAGTCCAAACCCGGGTAGACCACCGGGTGGCCACTGTCGACGCGGCTCCAGGGGCAGGCTGAATCGGCGCAGGAACCGGGTGGCCTCTGCGATCACGTGGGGATCGACGGCCGTAGACAGGGCGGGCAACGAGGGCACAGTGACATGGGTCGGATCGCCATCAAGCGCAGCAATCAGGAAGGCCATGTGATCTCCGAAGGGCAGCCGCACATAGTCCTGCATCTGCCGCTGCTCGTCGCGGCGCAGCGCGGTGAGGCGTTCGGCGCGTTGCCAGAACGTCGTGGACAGGTCTGCCGAGGTGAGTTGCCAGCGTGAACCGTTGCGGACGACGGGGGCTGGCGACTCCAGTTCCAGCAGCAGCAGCGTCTGCTGGATGCGACCGCTGGGCAGGTTGACGGCACTCTCCAACTCCCGCTGCGTGCAGCCACCGTGCGCCGCGTCGAGGACGGACAGCACCTGGCGCACCTCGTCGGGTGTCGGGAAGGCCGTGCGGATGAACCAGTCGGTGATGGTGTCATCCTCCACCCCTGACAGCAGCACCCCATGCGCCGCCGCCAGCCCGCGCCCGGCCCGCCCCACCTGCTGGTAGTAATGCACCACCGAACCCGGCATCTGGTAGTGGATGACAAAGGCCAGATCCGGCTTGTCGTAGCCCATGCCGAGGGCAGAGGTGGCCACCAGCGCCTTGACCTGGTTGTGCTGGAGCGCGTGTTCGAGTTCGATGCGGCGGAGGTCGGGGGTCTGGCCGGTGTACGCCTCGACCGCCAACCCTTGCGAGCGCAGCCAGGCGGCAACCTGTTCCGCATCGCGCACCGTCAGCGCGTAGACAATGCCACTGCCGTCCAGTTCACCCAGCCGCTCAGCCAGCCACGCCAGCCGCTCGATCTGGCCCGGCAATCGCAGCGTCTGCAAGGTCAGCGACGGCCGGTGCAAATCACCCCTCTGCACCGTCAACGTCGAACCGAGCACCTCGCGCAGATCGGCCATCACCCGGTCATTGGCGGTGGCCGTCGTCGCCAGCAGCCGGACATTGGCGGGCAGGCGGCGCACCAGGCGTTCCAGCAAGCGGTAATGCGGACGGAAGTCGTGGCCCCAGTCCGAGATGCAATGCGCCTCGTCGATCACCAGCAGCGACAGGCTGGGGGCGATCACGGACAACACCGTCTCCCGGAACGCATCGCTGCCCAGCCGCTCGGGCGAGACAAGGAGGATGTCCACTTCATGGCGCACCACCTGCGCGGTCACGGTCGCCCAGTCCGCCGTGTTCTCCGAATGCATCGTCAGCGCCCGCACCCCCATGCGCCCGGCGGCGGCGATCTGGTTGCGCATCAGGGCCAGCAGCGGCGAGATCAGCAGCGCGGGGCCAGCGCCCTGTTCGCGCAGCAATCTGGTGGCGATGAAGTAGACGCTGCTCTTGCCCCAGCCGGTCTTCTGCACCACCAGCAGGCGGCCACGGCCTTCGACGAGGTGACGGATGGCGGGCTCCTGGTCATCGCGGAAGGTGGCGGTGGCGTCCTGGCAACCCAGACGCAGCAGATGCAGGGCGCGGTCGGGGTCGTAGTGGCGGCTCGTCGTGGTCATCGGGTCTCCCTCGCGCTGTGTCGATTTGCTGATTGGAGCGACTCAGAGGACGGGGAGATATCCCTCTTTTTCAGGAGACGAGGGGGGATACGGCGAGGCTTTCACCCAGAACGCAAAAAGCCGACCCGCAGGCCGGCTTCCATCGCACGAGGGCGAACCCTCAGCGCATTCGCGTTAACTCAGGCGAAGTTCGCTTCCGCGAACGACCAGTTGACGAGGCTGTTCAGGAAAGTCTCGACGAACTTCGGGCGCATGTTGCGGTAGTCGACGTAGTAGGCGTGTTCCCACACGTCGATGCACAGCAGGGCCTTGTCGCCAGTCGTCAGCGGGGTGCCGGCGGCGCCCATGTTGACGATGTCGACCGAGCCGTCGGCCTTCTTCACCAGCCACGTCCAGCCGGAGCCGAAGTTGCCGACTGCCGATGCCTGGAACGCCTTCTTGAAGTCGTCGACCGAGCCCCACTTGGCAGCGATCGCGTCGGCCAGCGCGCCGGTCGGGGCGCCGCCGCCGTTCGGGCTCAGGCAGTTCCAGAAGAAGGTGTGGTTCCAGACCTGCGCCGCGTTGTTGTAGACGCCGCCAGCCGGGGCCTTCTTGACGATGGCTTCCAGATCGAGGTCGGCGTAGTCCGTGCCCTTGATCAGGTTGTTGAGGTTGGTGACATACGCCTGGTGGTGCTTGGCGTAGTGGTATTCGAAGGTTTCCTTCGACATGTGCGGAGCCAGGGCGTCCATCGCGAACGGGAGTGCGGGCAGGGTATGTTCCATGGGGTTCCTCTTGTGGGTGAACGGGGTGAAATCCGACTTTGCGATTGTAGGCACGGCGCTCAATCCGCGCTCTGGTGGGGCGGGCTCGGCTCGACAGCGGTCACCGTGGTCCGCACCTGCCCGTCGCGCAGCACCGCCGTCAGCGCCGCGCCGGGCTGCACTTGTCCGACGCTGACGAGCGTGCGGCCCTCGGCGTCGGTGACCCAGGCGTAACCGCGCTGCAGCACGCGGGCCGGGTCGAGCGCCTGCAGCCGTGCCGCCAGCACATCGAGCCGCTGGCCGCGTCGCTGCAATGCCTGGGGCAAGGCCGCCGCGTGGCGCTGGGCCAGAAGGGCCAGACGCTGCTGGTGCTGGCGCAGCAGCTCGCTCGGTCGCGACAGGCGCAGGCCGGCGCGGTCCAGGCGCTGCGCCTCGCGGTCGAGCCGGCGTTGCAGCCCCTGTTGCAACTGCCGCTGCCGCTGCGCCAGCGTCTCCAGACAGGCCGCCCGCTCGGGGGCGACCAGTTCGGCCGCCGCGGTCGGGGTCGGCGCGCGCAGATCGGCAGCGAAATCGGCCAGCGTGAAGTCGGTTTCATGGCCCACGCCGCAGACCACCGGCACCGGCGAGGCCACGATCGCACGCACGACCGCCTCGTCGTTGAAGGCCCACAGGTCTTCGAGCGAGCCACCGCCGCGGCAGACGATCAGCACGTCGACCTCGTCCCGCCGCCCGGCCTCGGTGATGGCGCGCACCAGCAGCGGTGGCGCCTCGGCACCCTGCACGGGCGCCGGGTAGACGATGACCTCGACATGGGGCGCACGGCGGCGCATCGCGGTCACCACGTCGTGCAGCGCGGCCGCGGCCAGCGAGGTGACGACGCCGATGCGGCGCGGGAAGGTAGGCAGCGGGCGCTTGCGGTCAGCGTCGAACAGGCCCTCACCTTCGAGCCGGGCCTTCAGGCGCAGGAACTGCTCCATCAGCGCGCCCTCGCCCGCGGGGCGCATGGCCTCGACGATCATCTGCAGCTCGCCGCGCGGCTCGTAGACCGCCAGCTTGCCGCGCAGCTCGACCGCCTGGCCGTCGCGCGGCGAGAAGTCGAGGAAGCTGGCGGCGCGGCGGAACATCGCGCAGCGCAGGCCGGCGCTGCCGTCCGCAGCGCGCAGGTTGAAGTAGCAATGGCCGCTGGACGCACGGGTGAAGCCGGCCAGCTCGCCCCGCACGGCGACGGCGCCGAAGCGCGTCTGCAGCGTGTCGCCGATGGCCTGCACCAGCAGGGCCACGTCCCAGACCCGGGCGCCGTTCGCGGTAGTCATCAGGATTTCACAACTTCATGGTTGATTAAAAAACAGGCAATCCAACAAAAACACTGCCCTGACAAGGACTTGGCGCTGCCGTCCTCAGCTTCTCCCCAACGTTATCCACAGCAGCGGGGGAGAAACTGGATCGCTTGTTCCACGCTGCCCGAGCGTTGGACCGTCCACCTTGAGGCCATAATCGTCGGCACTGCGCCGCGCCGCGCTCGGCTGCGGATGTCCACCTCACCCCGGGGAACGACCCTTGTTTTCGATCATACAAGCCGCTGGCTGGCCGATCTGGCCGCTCATCCTCTGCTCCATCGCCGCCCTGGCCATCATCATCGAGCGCTTCATGAGCCTGCGCGCCGCCAAGGTCGCACCGCCCAAGCTGCTCGATGAAGTGCTCGCGGTCACGCGCAGCAGCCTGCCGTCGACCGACGTGGTCGACAAGCTGCACGGCAACTCGGTGCTCGGCACGGTGCTGGCGGGCGGCATCCGCGCTGCGGTGGCCGATCCGCGCTGCGACGAGGCGCAGCTGCGCAACGCTTTCGAGACCTCCGGCCGCATCGCGACGCACCGGCTGGAGCGTTACCTCAACGCGCTGGGCACCATCGCCTCGGCCGCGCCGCTGCTGGGCCTGCTGGGCACGGTGGTCGGCATGATCGAGATCTTCGGCGCGCAGTCGCCCACCTCGGGCAGCAACCCGGAGCAGCTCGCGCACGGCATCTCGGTCGCGCTCTACAACACCGCCTTCGGTCTGATCGTGGCGATCCCGTCCCTGATGTTCTACCGCTACTTCCGCGGCCAGGTGGACGAGTTCGTGCTGACGCTGGAGCAAGGCGCCGAGCGGCTGCTGCCGCAGCTGCTGCAGCGCACCCCGCGCCGCTGAGCGGAGACGCGCACCATGGCCATGAACTTCCGTCACCGCCGCCCCGAGGAGCCGGAGATCAACCTGATCCCGTTCATCGACGTGCTGCTGGTGGTGCTGATCTTCCTGATGCTCACCACCACCTACGCCAAGTACACGCAGCTGAAGATCACGCTGCCGGTGGCCGAGTCGAACCGGATCGAGAGCCAGCCGCGCGAGATCGTGGTGGGCGTGTCCTCGGACGGCGTCTACACGATCAACAAGCAGCCGGTCGAGGGCGTGGGCATCGAGGTGCTGACCAACGCGCTGAGTGCTGCCGCGCAGGGCGACGTGGGCCGCACCGTGATCATCTCGGCCGACGCGATGGCCGCGCACCAGAGCGTGATCAACGTGATGGACGCGGCGCGCCGGGCCGGGCTGGTGCAACTCACCTTCGCCACCCAGAGCGCCCGCAGCGGCAGCAAGGGCCCGTGAGCCGGTGACCCCCGCAGCGCGGCTGGAGGCGGTCTGGCACAAGGGCGGGCCGGCGCAATGGGCGCTGCGACCGCTGGGCGCGCTGCACCGGGCGCTGGTCTGGTTTCGGCGCGTGCTCTACCGGCAAGGCTGGAAAGCCACCGTCCGGCTGCCCTGCCCGGTCATCGTCGTCGGCAACCGGGTCGCCGGTGGCGCCGGCAAGACCCCGACCACGCTGGCCCTCATCCACGCCCTGCAACAGGCGGGCTGGCAACCGGGCATCGTGTCACGCGGACATGGCGGCCAGGGCACGGCCCCCCGCCCGGTCGGCGCCGACAGCGTGGCCAGCGCCGTCGGTGACGAACCGCTGCTGATGCAGCGCCGCGCGGGCGTGCCGGTGTGGGTCGGTCGCGACCGCGCCACCGCCGCACAGGCCCTGCTGGCCGCCCATCCCGACGTGAACGTGCTGGTCTGCGACGATGGCCTGCAGCACCTGCGGCTGGGCCGCGACCTCGAGATCGTGGTGTTCGACGAGCGCGGCGCCGGCAACGGCTGGTTGCTGCCGGCGGGACCGCTGCGCGAGCCGATCGACGCCCCCGCGGCGGCGTCGAACCAGTTCGTGCTCTACAACGCGGCACAAGCCAGCACCACCCTGCCCGGTGATTGCGCGACACGGCAACTCGCCGGGGCGGTGGAGCTCGCCAGTTGGTGGGCGGGCGCCCCTGCCACGCACGAGCAACTCGCCGCACTGCGCGGCCGGCGCTTGCTCGCCAGCGCGGGCATCGGACAGCCACAGCGCTTCTTCGACGCGCTGCGCAGCGCCGGCCTGACGGTCGACACCCTCCCCCTGGACGACCACCACGACCACGCCCGCCTCCCCTGGCCGCAAGAGGCCCGTGAGGTGGTTGTGACCGAGAAGGACGCCATCAAGCTCGATCCGCGGCGCGTGGCGGCCGAGCGCCCGGGGCTGCGCGTGTGGGTGGTGCCGCTGGTGCTGGTGCTGCCGCCCGTGTTCATCCGGCGTGTGCTGGACGCGCTCGGCCCCGCGCCGGCAAGGTAGCATCACGCCCCATGGACACCCGCCTGATGCAACTGCTCGTCTGCCCGCTCTGCAAGGGGCCGCTCAACCATGACCATGCCACGCATGAGCTGGTCTGCCCGGCCGACCGGCTGGCGTTTCCGATCCGGGACGGCATGGCCGTGATGCTCGAAAGCGAAGCGCGCACGGTCGACCCGGACGCCCCGCCGCCGTCGCCCTTCCCGCTGCCGGACACCGCACCAACGCCGTGACGATGAACGCGATGAACTGCACCATCCTGATTCCCGCCCGACTGGCCTCGACCCGCCTGCCCGGCAAGCCGCTGGCCGATCTGGGCGGGCTGCCGATGATCGTGCGGGTGGCGCAGCGCTGCGCCTCGGCGGGCGCCAGGGACGTGGTGGTCGCGACCGACGCGCCTGAAGTGGCCGCGGCCTGCGCAGCGCATGGCGTGCGCGTGGTGCTGACCCGCGCCGACCACGCGACAGGCAGCGACCGCCTGGCCGAAGCCTGCGAACTGCTCGGACTCGATGGTGGCGACCTGGTCGTCAACGTGCAGGGGGACGAGCCGCTGATCGACGTGGCGCTGATCGCCGCCTGCGCGCAGGGCCTGCTGCTGCAGCCGGACTGCGTCATGAGCACGGCGGCCCACGCCATCGACAGCGTCGAGGAGTTTGTCAACCCGAACGTCGTCAAGGTGGTCTGCGACGCGGCGGGCCGCGCGCTGTACTTCTCGCGCGCCCCGCTGCCTTGGTGGCGCGATGGCAATGCGGACGGCCGCATCACGGCCCTGCCGACGAACCCCGCACCGCTGCGCCACATCGGCATCTACGGCTACCGCGCGGGTTTCCTGCGCCGCTTCCCGACGCTGAGCGCCAGCCCGATCGAGCAGGTCGAGTCGCTGGAGCAGCTGCGGGTGCTGTGGCATGGCGAGCGCATCGCCGTGCACGTCAGCGACACGCGGCCCGGCCCGGGTGTGGACACGCCCGAAGACCTCGAACGGGTGCGCCGACACTTCGAACAGCCTGAATAGCCGCAGGATTCGACTCCGATACCGCAGATTTCGCCGCAGCCATACCCTGGACAGACCCTGACGTTCAACCGGCGCGACGTGCCACGTCGAGTCAGTTTCAACTCAGGGGAGCCATGGTATTCTCAAAACGAACCCCAGAATTCGCAGTACCTTTCACGCTTTCGCGACAGCTTTACATTCGTTCAGGCATCAAGCCATCAGCACTGACCTGCTGACAGACAGAGACCGAGGAGATCCATGAGACTGATCCTGTTGGGCGCCCCCGGCGCCGGCAAAGGCACGCAAGCGGCCTTCATCTGCCAGAAATACGGCATTCCCCAGATCTCCACTGGCGACATGCTGCGCGCGGCTGTCAAGGCCGGCACGGAAATGGGCCTGGCCGCCAAGAAGGTGATGGACGCTGGCGGTCTCGTCGGCGACGACATCATCATCGGCCTGGTCAAGGAACGCATCACGCAGCCCGACTGCGCCGACGGTTTCCTGTTCGACGGCTTCCCGCGCACGATCCCGCAGGCGGACGCGATGAAGGCCGCGGGCGTCAAGCTCGACTACGTGCTGGAAATCGACGTGCCGGACGCGTCCATCATCCAGCGCATGAGCGGCCGCCGCGTGCACGTGGCCTCGGGCCGCACCTACCACGTCGTCTTCAACCCGCCCAAGGTCGAAGGCAAGGACGACGTGACCGGCGAGGAGCTGATCCAGCGCGCCGATGACGCCGAAGACACCGTGCGCAAGCGCCTGGAGGTCTACCAGAGCCAGACCCGTCCGCTGGTCGACTACTACTCGCAGTGGGCCGCCACCGGCGACGCCGCCGCTCCGCAGTACCGCGCCATCAGCGGCACGGGCACGGTCGACGAGATCACCGCCCGCGCGTTCGCCGCACTGGGCTGATCCCGGCACGGCCACTGCGCCGTCGCCACGCCGAGCCGCCTCCGGGCGGCTTTTTTGCGTTCCCCAATTGACGTTTACGTCAACGTCAATCAACATCTCCCGGTTTTTCGGATCGACTTCCGATCGACTTCATCAGGAGACACACATGGACATCGCAGGCAAGGTTTTCATCGTCACCGGCGCCGCCTCGGGGCTGGGAGAAGGCGCAGCGCGCATGCTGGCGCGCGAGGGCGCGAAAGTGGTCATCGCCGACCTGCAGGAAGAACGCGGTGCAGCAGTCGCCGCCGAACTGGGTGGCGCCTACGTCAAGTGCGACGTGTCGAACGAGGACGACGGCCGTGCCGTGGTGGCACAGGCCGTGTCGATGGGCAAGCTGATGGGCCTCGTGAGCTGCGCCGGCATCGCCCCGGCCAGCCGCACCGTCGGCCGCGACGGCGCACACCCGCTGGGCCTGTTCAGCAAGGTCATCTCGGTCAACCTGATCGGCACCTTCAACATGATCCGCCTGGCCGCCGAAGCCATGTGCAAGAACGAGCCGGAGCCGACCGGCGAGCGCGGTGTGCTGATCAACACCGCCAGCGTCGCCGCGTTCGACGGGCAGATCGGCCAGGCGGCGTACGCGGCGAGCAAGGGCGGCGTGGTGGGCATGACCCTGCCGATCGCGCGCGACCTGTCGAAGAACGGCATCCGCTGCATGACCATCGCGCCGGGCATCTTCGGCACACCGATGCTGTTCGGCATGCCGCAGGAGGTGCAGGACGCGCTGGCCGCTGGCGTCCCGTTCCCGAGCCGACTGGGCACGCCCGCCGACTACGCCAAGCTGGTGCACCAGATCGTCACCAACGAGATGCTCAACGGTGAAGTGATCCGCCTCGACGGCGCGATCCGATTGGCCCCGCGCTGAAGCACCTGTGACACGATGGCGGGCATGACCGAACGCCCTGCCCGCCTGCTTCAACTGTCGTGGCTCATCGGTGCCGCCGCCCTGCTGGCGGCGTGCAGCACCACCAAAGCCCCTCGCCCGATCCAACCGGCACAGCCCGAAGCGGCGTCGGGATGGCAGGCCAAACCCGGCTGGACCACCACGCGCTACGCCGTAGCCGCCGCGAACCCGCTGGCAACCGACGCCGGCCGGCAGATCCTGGCGGCAGGGGGTAGCGCCATCGACGCCGCCATCGCGGTGCAGATGGTGCTGACGCTGGTGGAACCGCAATCGAGCGGCCTGGGCGGCGGCGCGTTCCTGATGCATTGGGACGGGCGTGCGGTACGGGCCTACGACGGCCGCGAAACCGCGCCAGCCGAGGCCGATGCGCGGCTCTTCCTCGGCGCAGACGGCAAACCGCTCGCGTTCCACGACGCGGTCGTCGGCGGACGCGCGGTCGGCACGCCGGGCACGGTGCGCATGCTGGAAATGGCGCACGCGCGGCATGGCCGGCTGCCGTGGTCGGCGCTGTTCGAGCCGGCGATCCGGCTGGCGCGGGACGGCTTCCCGGTCAGCCCGCGCCTGCACACGCTGCTGAAGGCCGAGGTCCACCTGAAGAAGGACCCGGCCGCGGCGGCCTATTTCTACCAGCCGGACGGCGCGCCCTGGCCGGTCGGGCACCTGCTGAAGAATCCGGAACTGGCCGAAGTGCTGCGCCGCCTCGCCACGGAAGGCGCCCGCGCAATGCACGAGGGCGACATCGCCGAGGCCATCGTCGCCAAGGTCCGCCAGCACCCGGGCAACCCAGGACGCCTGAGCTTGCGCGATCTGGTGGACTACCAGCCGAAGGAGCGCCCGCCGCTGTGCTCCGACCACCGAGCCGGCGATCGACAGTGGCGCCTGTGCGGTTTCCCGCCGCCGAGTTCTGGTGCGATCGCGATCGGCCAGATCCTCGGCTTGCTCGGCCAGACCACGGCGGCGCAGGAACCGCTGACCGACGCTGGCCTGCCGTCGGCCGAGTGGCTGCACACCTATGCGGAAGCGTCGCGGCTGGCGTTTGCCGACCGGGCGCAGTACGTGGGTGATCCCGACTTTGTGGCGGCACCTGCGGGCGACTGGCGCAGCCTGCTCGACCCGGCTTACTTGCGCGAGCGCGCCCGGCTGATCGGCCCGCAGCGCATGCCGGTCGCGCCCGCCGGTACCCCGGGCAGTGCGCTGACCAGCCTCGCACCGATGCCTGAACAGGTGGAATATGGCACCAGCCACATCAGCGTCGTCGATGCCGAAGGCCACGCCGTCTCGATGACCACGACCATCGAGGACGCCTTCGGGTCGCGCCAGATGGTGCGCGGCTTCCTGCTCAACAACGAACTGACAGATTTCAGCTTCCTGCCCGCCGACGCCGATGGCCGCCCCATCGCCAACCGGGTCGAGCCGGGCAAGCGTCCGCGCTCATCAATGTCGCCGACGCTGGTGTTCGACGACCAGGGCCGGCTGGCGATGACCGGCGGCAGCCCGGGCGGCGCGCTGATCATCCATTTCGTTGCCAAGACCTTGCACGGCGTGCTGCAGTGGGGCTTGACGCCACAGCAGGCGATCGACCTGCCGAACTTCGGCACGACCGGCGGGCCGGTGCTGCTGGAGCAGGGGTGGTTTCCGGCGGCGGTGGTCGAGGCGCTGAAGGCGCGCGGGCACGAGGTGCGCGAGGTGGAGTTGACCAGCGGCTTGCAGGCGATCAGCCGGGGGCGCGACGCGGGGCGGGAGGTCTGGCGCGGTGGTGCCGATCCGCGGCGCGAAGGCGTGGTGCTGGGGCAATGAACATCCGGAGTCAGCCCATCGTCACGTTGGCATTGGCAGCAATCTTTCTCGCCAGCGTCTCGAAATCCTGGTAACAAGCGCGTACTGCATCGATGTGGGAACCGATCGCACCGTCGGCCGGCTTGAGGAAGAACATCGGCTTGTGCGCGTCCATCGCCATCGGCATCAGGCTGCGGTAGTGCCGCAGCAACGCCAGCCGGTGCGGGTCATCGCCAGGGTTCACATGGGACGGGCAGGATTCGCCCTGCACCGACTCCCGGTACACCCGCGACACCTGATCACCCCACGCCGGGGACACCTCCGCAAAGCTGCTCGCATGGGCGCTGTGCTGCGTCACGACATAGCCGGCGGGCCGCATCTCGCCCGAGGGCATCTCGATCGACACCTCCGCCGGCAGCGCCTTGGCGCGCACCTCCCAGCCCTGGCGCCATGCACGCAGCGTCAGCCCGAGGTCGCACAGGGCCGAGAGCGCGCACAGACCGGGGGCCAGCGGGATGACCACCTGCGCGGCGGCGATCAGCGCGGCACGGTTGATCGCCCCCAGGTTCGGTCCGACATTGATCAACACGAGGTCCGCCTCCATCTGGCGCGCGCCCGACAGGATGATCCGGTGAAACGCCGTCATGACCCGGAAGGCAGCCTCCTGACCATCCAGACATTTGGGCCAGTTCTCTGACAGCAGATCCTCGAACCGGGACAAGCCCAGGTGCCCCGGAATCAAGCCCAGTGTCGGCTGCAGTCGCTCGACGACCGGCTCCAGGATGTCGCCCTGACGAGACATCAGCGGGCGCAGACAGTCGCGGATGGTGCGCGGTTCACCGTCGTCGCTCCACAGTGACACCAGACGGTCTTCGTCCAGGAACATCGAGGTCAGGTTGGCCTGCGGGTCCAGATCGGCCACCAGCACCTTCAGGCCATGGTCGGCATACATCCACGCCAGGTGGTAGACCAGCGAGGTCTTGCCGACGCCGCCCTTGTTGTTGAAGAACGCGATGGACTTCATGGCCGCCGTCGTGGGGGTTGCGGTCATGACTGATGCGCCCTCACTGTCACGGCGAACACCCGGTCGTCGATCTCGAACTCCAGTGGCGGGTGCCCGCCGTCCTTCATCAACTGCTCGGCACGCTGCAGCCCATAGCCGAACTTGTTGACGTAATCCATGGCCTTGAGCGCCTCGGCGAGCACGGGGTTGCGGTAGGCATTGCGGCGGGTCAGCGTGTCGCGGGTGACGGTGCCGTACAGACCGCCGGGGTTCTGGATCTCGATGCGGTCGCTGAACCAGTAGAAGCGAATCGGGCTGGTGGAGGCGTAATCCCGGTGCATCACCGCGTTCAGCAGCAACTCGCGCAGCGCCCACTCCGGATAAGCCGACCGAGGACGGTCACGGAAGCCGGCGCCCTCCCCGAGCGCCACCGCGTTGTGCGCGTCGATGCGCCCGCGCAGGGCTTCGACAACGGTGCGCAGATCGCCGTCGATCTCCTTCTGGTCGATCGGCCGCTCGGTCATCGTCGTGCCCGGAAACCGGATGAACTGGACATAGGCGCCGGGGAGGAAGTAGCGCGGGTTCTTGCCGAACAGCAGGATGCCGGCCACGGTCGGGCAATGCGCGATCAGGTCGAAACAGCGCAGCGAGGCGTATTTCTCCTCGGTGCTGCGGTGGTTGGCGGCGATGACATCGGGGTTGACAGTGCCGGCGCGGTAGTCGTCGAACAGGCGCTGGCTGAGGTCGTCGGCGGCGGCTTCGCGCACCGGGTGGATATCGAAGGTGCTGACCAGGGCGGAGCGGCGCTCGGACAGCACACGCTCCTCCTGCTCGTTGGCCACCGCCTTGCGCGGACCGACACGCAGGTGAACCTTGCCCTTGTAGCGCACCGGCGGGACGCTGGACGGCATCACCTCGACCACCGCCACATCACCACCGGGCAGGCTGAACTTGGCGACGCTCATCGCTGGTGGCGGCAGGACATTGCCATCCGCTCGGATGCCGGCAAGGTTGCGCAGCAGCAGATCCGTCACCTGCAAGCCGTCGAGCGCGCCGTCGTCCCGCACGCCGATCAGCAGGTAACCCGGCTTGCGGTGGTTCGGGTAGTCGTTGGCGAAGGCGCAGATGGCTTCGGCGAACTTGTCGGTGTTGCTGGTGGACGTGGTGCGCTCGACCCGGTCGGATTCGAGGTCGGTCAGCAACAAGGCAAGTTCGTCTGAGGCCAGCATCTTCACTCCATGCAACCAATGCGCATTCACGCAGAGCGCCACTACGTAGCCACGTAGCACACCAAGGAGACACAACCATAACAAACAACACCCGCACCGCGACCACCACGCCGTCCTGCATCGCTCCGGGGCCAGCCATGACCCTCCCGCCGAGTAGACTCCCGCGCGTGATCCCCCAAGGCTTCATCCAGGACCTGCTCGCCCGCGCCGACATCGTCGACGTGGTGGGCCGCGCCGTGCAATTGAAGAAAGCCGGCATCAACTACAAGGGCCTGTGCCCGTTCCACGGCGAGAAATCCCCGAGCTTCATCGTCAGCCCCTCGCGCCAGACCTACCACTGCTTCGGCTGCGGCGTGCATGGCAACGCGGTCGGCTTCCTGATGGAGCACAGCGGCCTGGGCTTCGTCGAGGCGGTGAAGGATCTGGCGCAGGACGTGGGCATGACCGTGCCCGACGACGACAACAGCCCGGAGGAGCGCGCCCGCGCCGCCAAGGTCCGCGCCCACCAGGTCACGCTGGGCGATGTGCTGCTGAAAGCCAGTGACCACTACCGCGCCCAGCTCAAGGACAGCCAGCGTGCGGTGGCTTACCTGAAAGGCCGCGGCCTGACGGGCGAGGTCGCGAAACACTTCGCCCTCGGCTATGCGCCGGGCGGTTGGCACGGGCTGTCGAGCGCCTTCGGGCAGTACGACGACCCGCTGCTGGTCGAATCCGGCCTCGTGATCCTGCAGGGCGACGACGCGGCCGAGCAGCGCCGCTACGACCGCTTCCGCGACCGGATCATGTTCCCGATCCGCAATCCCAAGGGCGAGGTGATCGGCTTCGGCGGACGGGTGCTGGACCAGGGCGAGCCGAAGTACCTGAACTCGCCGGAGACGCCGGTCTTCAGCAAGGGCCGCGAGCTGTACGGTCTGTTCGAGGCGCGAGCCGCGATCCGGCAGCGCGGCTTCATCCTCGTCACCGAGGGCTACATGGACGTGGTGGCGCTGGCGCAGCTCGGCTTCGGCAACGCGGTGGCCACGCTCGGCACGGCCTGCACCGGCGAGCACATCGTCAAGCTGCTGCGGTTCTCCGAGCAGGTCGTCTTCAGCTTCGACGGCGATGCGGCCGGTCGGCGGGCGGCGGCGCGGGCGCTGGAGGCCGTGCTGCCGCACGCGAGCGACACGCGCAGCTTCCGCTTCCTGTTCCTGCCGGCCGAGCACGACCCCGACTCCTTCATCCGCGAGCGCGGGCCGGAAGCCTTCGAGGCCTGCATCCACGAGGCGTTCACGCTGTCGCGGCAGTTGCTGGCGGTGGCCGGCGACGGCTGCGACATGGCGACACCCGAAGGCCGCGCACGGATGCTGGCGCAGGCGCGGCCGCTGTACGAACTGCTGCCGGAAGGCCTGCTGAAGGCGCAGTTGCTGGTCGAACTGGCCCGCGACGGTGGCTTGACCGCCGATGTGCTGCTGCACCACTGGGCGGCGGCCGGTGCGCGCCGGGGTGATCGCCGACGCGCCGAGCCCGGACAGTCTGAACATCAGTCCCATTCCGCGCAGGCACCCGCCGCGCGCCACCACGACGAACCGGACTGGGACAATGCGCCGCCGCCCGACGAGGCGCCGCCCGAAGCCGATCCGAACGACCTCGGCTACGACCCGATGGACGATGGCACGCCCGAGCACGCCAAGGACTGGCGCAGCAAGCGCGGCAAGGACTTCGGCGGCCGTAGTGGCAAGGGCCGCAGCTTCGGCAACGATCCGCCGCCTTGGGCACGCAAGGGGGGCAGCGCCGCGATGGCTTCACCGCGCCGCCCGCCCCCGCGCACGGCCTCGCTGCTGGACCGTGCGGCCTGGCTGATGGTGCAGAACGCGCAGCTCTGGCTGGACCTGCCCGGCGAGGTCCACGAACTGCTCGTCCAGCAGAGTGCGCCGCACGGGGGCTTCTTCGCCGCGCTGGAGCGGCTGCTGCACGACCAGGGCGTGCTGGGTGCGGCCGGCATCCTGTCGACGCTCGACGAGCTGGCCCAGGATCCGGCCGAAGCGGGGCTGGGCGCGCTGCTGGAGCGGATCCGCCGGCTGCACGAACTCGGCAGCGACGCGCCGCTGGCGGACGATCTGCGGGTCGTCGTCAACCGGATCCGGCTGCAGGCGGTCGAGGACGAGATCGCGCTGCTGCTGGAGTCGGGCGAATTGTCCGAGGCGGCCACCCAGCGCCGCAATGCGCTCTTCCAGCAGCGGTCCCAGCTCAAGTCCAGGCCGGCCGGGAACGCTGCTGTATAATTGAAGGTTGGTTTCGACGCGGCAAGAGTGACAGCAGTGCCTGCCGGCCCCGGCCACCCGCGACACGGGTTATTTCAGGCCAACTTCCCCGCCAGCACTGCACCTTGATGGATGTTCACGCCAGCTTGCCCGCCTGAGAAGCACCTCGTCCGCGAGCGCCTGCAGTGCGCCGCCCGAGACTTGTGATTCAGGCTCAAAGCCCCACCGTATCCGAGCACCCCAGCCGAGGAATCGCATGCCCGCGAAAAAGAGCGCCCCTGAGCAATCCCCCGTGACGAACACCGCTGCCGCTCCGGCCGCCCCGGTGACGTCCAAGACCGTGCGCGTCGTGAAGGCAGTCAAGGCCGTCAAGCCAGAAGCCCCCGCCACCACGACCGAAGTGGCTACAGCGACCACCGTCCCGGTCACACCGACCGAGGCCACCGGGCCTGTCGTCGTGATCAAGCGTGGTCGCAAGGCCAAGGCGCCGGAGGCCGAGTCGGACATGAAGGTCGAGAAAGCCGAGAAACCCGTCAAGGCAGAAAAAGCGGAGAAGGCTGACAAGACCGACAAGAAGATCGAGAAGAAGGCAGAAAAGCCGACGCTGGACGCCGACGAGGACTTCACCGACCCCGACGCCGAGATCGACGTGGAAACGGAAGTCGAGACCGAGGTCGAGGTGGTCGCCGAAGGGGAAGTCGAAGTTGAAGCCGACAAGCCCAAGGCCAAGCCGCTGCGCATGAAGGTCAGCCGGGCCAAGGAACGTGCGCTGATGCGCGAGTTCGGCCTCGACGAGACCACGCTCACCGAAGAGGAAGTCGCCAAGCGCCGCCAGGAGCTGAAGACCCTCATCAAGATGGGCAAGACGCGCGGCTTCCTGACGCACCAGGAGATCAACGACCACCTGCCCGAGAAGCTGGTCGAGAACGAGATCCTGGAAGCCATCATCTCGATGCTCAACGACATGGGCATCGCGGTCTACGAGCAGGCGCCCGACGCGGCCACGCTGCTGATCGCCGGCGGTGGCACGACGACGTCGACCGAGGAAGAAGCCGAAGAAGCCGCGGAAGCCGCGCTCTCGACGGTGGACTCCGAATTCGGCCGCACGACCGACCCGGTGCGCATGTACATGCGCGAAATGGGCACGGTCGAACTGCTGACCCGCGAAGGCGAAATCGAGATCGCCAAGCGGATCGAAGGCGGTCTGCAGGCCATGATGCTGGCCATCTCGGCCTCACCCGCCACGATCGAGGAAATCCTCGGCATGGCCGACCGGATCCGCGCCGGCGAGTCGCAGATCTCGGAAGTGGTGGACGGTTTTGTCTCCTCCGAAGAAGCCGATGACTACGTCGCCGAAGAAGACTTCGACGAATTCGACGAGGACGAGGAAGAAGGCGGCACCTCCAAGGCGCTGACCAAGAAGCTCGAAGAACTGAAGAACCAGGCTCTGACGCGCTTCGATTCGATGCGCGCCGAGTTCGTCAAGATGCGCGCGGCCTACGCCAGCCACGGCTACAAGTCGGCGCCCTACAACGCCGCCCAGACGGCCATCAGCAACCAGCTGATGACGATCCGCTTCACGGTCAAGACGATCGAGAAGCTGTGCGACCTGCTGCGCTCGCAGGTGGACGACGTGCGCCGCTACGAGCGCGAACTGCGCAAGATCGTGGTGGACCGCTGCGGCATGGCGCAGGAGCAGTTCATCAAGGTGTTCCCGCCGAACATCCTGAACCTGGCCTGGGCCGAGGGCGAGATCGCTGCCGGCAAGCCCTACAGCGCCATCATGGGCCGCAACCTGCCCCCGATCCAGGAACTGCAGCAGAAGCTGATCGACCTGCAGACCAAGGCCGTCGTGCCGATCGACGACCTGAAGGCGATCAACAAGCGCATGAACGAGGGCGAGGCCAACTCGCGCGAAGCCAAGCGCGAGATGATCGAGGCCAACCTGCGTCTGGTGATCTCGATCGCCAAGAAGTACACCAACCGCGGCCTGCAGTTCCTCGACCTGATCCAGGAAGGCAACATCGGTCTGATGAAGGCGGTCGACAAGTTCGAATACCGCCGCGGCTACAAGTTCTCGACCTACGCGACGTGGTGGATCCGCCAGGCCATCACCCGCTCGATCGCCGACCAGGCCCGCACCATCCGGATCCCGGTGCACATGATCGAGACGATCAACAAGATGAACCGGATCTCGCGCCAGCACTTGCAGGAGTTCGGCTTCGAGCCGGACGCTCCGTCGCTGGCCGAGAAGATGGAGATGCCCGAGGACAAGATCCGCAAGATCATGAAGATCGCCAAAGAGCCGATCTCCATGGAAACGCCGATCGGGGACGACGACGACTCGCATCTGGGCGACTTCATCGAGGACACCAACAACACCGCGCCGATCGAGGCCGCGATGCAGTCGGGTCTGCGCGATGTCGTGCGGGACATTCTGGACAGCCTGACGCCGCGTGAAGCCAAGGTGCTGCGCATGCGTTTCGGCATCGAGATGTCCACGGACCACACGCTGGAAGAAGTCGGCAAGCAGTTCGACGTGACCCGCGAGCGGATCCGCCAGATCGAGGCCAAGGCCATCCGCAAGCTCAAGCACCCGAGCCGGTCGGACAAGTTGCGGACTTATCTGGACAATCTGTAAGCATCCTTGTTGACAAAGGGGAATCCAGTATTCCCATGAACATGGCCCCGCACCTGTGGGGTCATTTCACTTCTGCCACCTCTGGATGCGCACTGCTTCACGAACCGACAAGGTAAACTGCGCCCATGCCGCAGACCGTCACTTGCACCGTTCTTTTTGCCGATCTGCGCGGCAGCACGTCCCTCTACGAAAGCTTGGGGAATGCTGAAGCCGCGTCTGTCGTCACGCACAGCGTGGCGGTGGTCGCTCGCATCATGGAAGGCCAGGGCGGGCGGGTGATCAAGACGCTCGGCGACGGCCTGATGGCGGTGTTCCCGCACCCGGTCGGTGGTGTGCGGGCCGCAGAGGAAGTCCACGAATCACTCGAACGGGTCATGGGTGCGGCGCGTCCCTCGCGCAGTCCGGTGATGCGCGTGCAGATCGCGATGGCCCATGGCGAGGTGATCGAGGTGGCCGGCGACTGTTTCGGCGATGCGGTCAACGTGTCCGCCCGCCTGCTGGACCATGCCGGTGACAACGAGACCCTGGTGACCTCGCAGACGCTGGGCGTGCTGCCGTCGGACGTGCGCGAGCGGTTTCGCCGGCTGGAGCGTCTGCACCTGCGCGGGCGCGTCGAGCCGGTGGAGGTCTGGCGGTTCGAGCCGCGGCGCTCCGGGCCGGACCCGCTGTCGACGATGTTCGGCGACTCGGCGCCTACCACGGTGCCGGAGGGCATCCGCCTCGTCAGCGAAGGGGTCTCGCGCATCCACACGGTGCGCAACCTGCCGGCCATCCTGGGCCGCAGCCACGAGGCGGCGTATTGTCTGGACGACAGCCGCGTCTCACGCATGCATGCCCGCATCGAGTGGCACAGCGGCAACTTCCAGCTCACCGATCTCAGCTCCAACGGCACCTACGTGCGCTTCGGGCGGCAGTCCGAGGTGGTCACGTTGCGCCGCGGTGCCTGCACGCTGCATGGCCGCGGCGTGATCTGCCTGGGCGTCAGCCCGAACATCATCAACGCCCCCACGGTCAGTTTCGAAGTCCTGCGCTTCGACGACACGGACCCGCTGCCGCTCTGAGCCGGATTCAGGCCCCGGTTTCGACCGCGGTCTCGGCGTCCTGGGTTGGCGCCGGCTCGAACAGGGTGCAGCGGTTGCGTCCCGCCCGCTTGGACTGGTAGAGCGCCTGGTCCGCCTGGTCGATGAGCAGCTCCAGCGACAACCGCGGCGAGCGCGTCACCGCCACCCCGAAGCTCGACGTGATGCTGAGCCGGGGTTCGTAGTCGATGCCGTCGCCGGCCGTGTCCTGCACCAGCTTGCGCAGCCGCTCGGCGAAGACGCCCGCCTGCACCTCGTCGCAGCCGGGCAGCATCACGCAGAACTCTTCCCCGCCGTAGCGGCAGGCCAGTCCGACCTCGGCCGCCGCGCTGTTGTAGATGCCCGCCACGGCCTTGATCACCTCGTCGCCGATGGCGTGGCCATAGCGGTCGTTGAACGACTTGAAGTGGTCGATGTCGCACATGATGACCGCCACCGGTTGCCCGATCAGATTGCACTGGTCCTTCTGGGCGCCACCGGTTTCGAAGAAGGCCCGGCGGTTGAGACAGTCGGTCATCGGATCCCGCGTGGCCAGGCGGAACAGCTCCGCGTTCTTCTGCTGGATCTCGTCGTTGGCGGACTGCAGCTGGCTGGTCGTCAGGCGCAGGCTCTCGTTGCTGCGTTCGATGTGGGTCTGGTCGGAAATCACCACCAGGCAGCCCACGGTCTTCTTCTTCTGCGCAATCGGGCTGCAGCTCACCAGGGTCACGCGCAGTTCGTCCCCGAGGCGCAGTTTCATCGGCAGGCGGGAGCAGGCGGTGTTGGACCGCAGCGCCAGTGTCCAGGGATAGCCGGTACCGGGCTGCAGCTCCGCGCCGTCGCGCAGCCAGACATGCTCTTCCAGCCGGCGCCCGATCTGGACACTGCGCTGACCGACCAGCACCCGGAAGGCCTCGTTGAGCAGCACGACGCGGCCCTGCCCGTCGAGCATGATGACCGACTCGGACAGGGCGTTGTAGGCCTTGCTCACCCGCTCCGGCACCGCGGCGCTGGGATCGAGCTGGTGCAGGACCTTGCCCAGGTACAGGCGCAGCAGCACCACCAGTCCCACGAAGGTCAGCATCGGCCACAGCGCCTGGGGAATCAGCAGCATCTGGGGAAACGACTCGGCGGCGATCGGCTCCCAGTTCAGCTCCAGCGCCCCCCAGGGCTGGCCCTGCAGCATCACCGGCACCCGGATGTGGGTGGAGGTGCTGCGGAAATTCGGACCAACCCGCGGCGGCGTGATGCCCGTCACCGAGACCACCTCGCCCGCGGCAGAACGCAGCGCCATGCCGAGCAGCCGGCCCTCGTTGCGGCGGGCGCCGTACAGCAACTGGTCCACGTCCTTCGGCCCCAGCCGGGTCGCGACCAGCGCGGTCTGGTCGGCCAGCAGCTGGCTGACGGCCTGGCGCCGGTCGATCTCCAGGCGCACCGGATTGGGAACCAGTCCGAAGGCGTAGTCCATCCCCATCAGACACAGCACCACCAGCGCGGCGATGCCGACGGCGATGCGGGTGATCGTGTCGGGGGGCCAGGGAAATCGCATGCGGGGTCAGGTCCGTTGGTCGAGGATGTCTTCCGCCAGCTCCGCCAGCGATCCCGGTATATCGGTATCCAGCCACTCGACTTCAGCGTCGTCCGGTTGACGCGGCGCGTTCACGCTCAACACCGGCAGCGGATCGAACTGCCGCCACGGCGGTGACACCGCGATCAGGCTGGCCACCAGTCCGGTGGCCCGCGTGGCCCAGAACACGAGACCGACCGACAGCGCCAAACCACCGACCTTCACCGCACTGCCGCTGTCCCAGTGCAAGCCCGGCCCACTGTCCGACTCGTCCTGCTGCCGGACGGATTCGGCCTGGCCCCGCGAGCGTTCATCGGTGAGCGCCCACTGGAGCAGCGCCGAGCGCTCCTGCACGAATCCGCTCAGATCGATCGGCGCGTCCAGCATCACCAGCAGCTCGCTCGGTGTCAGCCGCGCCATGTCCGGCGCTGATCCGGATGCGGACACGCCACCGACCCGGATCCCCCCGACCCGCTCGGCCTGCACACCCGGCCCGACACCCGGAGCGGAGACGACCATCGCCCGCATCGGACCCGGCGCCGGCACCGAGCCCGCACTGGAGGACACCGTCGAAGCGAGCGCGTCGCTGTCGCGGTCGGTGGTGGTGAACCGGTTGGCGCCTCGCACCGCGGCCACGCCGTTTCCGCCAGCGGTGACATCGGACAGGATCGGGTCGAACCGGTCAGCGGGCCCGGCCACCGCCGATGGCAGCTGGAGGCCGCCGCCGGACACCGATGCCGGACCAGACCCGCTGGCCGGCGCGGGCAGCAACTCGTAGTTCGACGGTGCCGACACGATGGCAGGCACCGGATCGGACGACTGGTCCGTTGGCGGCACCGAAGCCGTCGGCCGCACGCGCACCTCCACCTGGCGCGGCCCGAGCACCCAGCTGCCGTCCGAGACGGTCAGCCCGAAACCCGCGCTCGCCGCAGTCCCGGATTGCACGAACACGACCCGACCGGCGGTCACGTCCGCCTGCGTGAACCGGGTCACCACCTGTCCCGGCGCGCCGATCTGCTCGAACGCGCCCGAGCGCACATCGCTCACGGTGTAGACCAGCCCTGCGGCATCGGTGTCCGGGTCACTCGATCCCAGCATGTCGCCATCCAGCACCACCTGACCACCCTGGTCGACCGCCAGCTGGCTGTTCACCAGCACCGGTGTCTCATTGACGTTGGTGACCAGCAGCGTCAGCGCCCGGCTGCCGACCAGCGTACCGTCCGACACGCTCACCACCACCTCGTAGGCGTTGTCGTGGTTGGCATCCTGCGGCGCCTCGTGGTCGGCCGTCGGCTTGAACGTCAGCAGACCGCTGACCGGATCCAGTTCGAACAGCGCAGCATCCGCGCCCCCGCTGATGCGGTAGGCCAGGGCCTGCGTCGGCTGATCGGCGTCGGTCGCGCCGAGGACAGTCGACCACGGCGTCCCTTCCGGCACCGACACCGTCACTGCAGCCGCCCCGCCCTCCGAGCTGAAACCCGGTGCGTTGTCGTTGACGCCAGCGACCGTCACGGTCACTGCCCGTGTACCGGTCAGCGCGCCATCGCTGGCCTGGACCAGCAGGTCATAGACGTTGTCGCCCCCCTGGTCGGTCGGCGCCTCGTAGTCCGGTGCAGTGACAAACCGGAGCGCCCCGGTCGCGCTGTCGATGGTGAACCGGCTGGCATCCGCGCCGCCGGCGATGCTGAAGCGCAGTGTCGATCCCGGCTGATCCGCGTCGGTGGCCGTCACGGTCATCACCGCGGTGCTGTTCTCGTCCACACCCACCGCGCTGCCCGAGGTGATCGTCGGCGCGTTGTCGTTGACAGCGGTCACCGACACGGCAATCGCCTGTGCAGCGGCCCATGCACCGTCGCTGACCTGCACGGTCACGTCGTAGACGTTGTCGGCACCGGTGTCGGTCGGGGCTTCGTAGTCCGGCACCGTCCGGAAGCGCAGCACGCCCGTACTGGCGTCGATCGTGAACCGGGCTGCATCGGCGCCGCCGGTGATGCTGAATGTCAGCGT
>NZ_CAWURG010000043.1:0-7697 GCF_963924895.1 uncultured Sphaerotilus sp. | reverse complement strand
CAGCGTGTTCTACAGCCACTTCGCCGCGCTGGGCCTCGACATCCGGGTGGAGGACACGACCAACCACGGGCGCATCGACATGGCGGTGGAGTTCGGCACGGCGGTGTGGGTGTTCGAGTTCAAGGTGGTCGAACTCGTGCCGCAAGGCCAGGCGCTGCAGCAGATCAAGGACCGGGGCTACGCCGACAAGTACCTCGGCCGCGGCGGGCCGGTTCACCTCGTCGGCGTGGAGTTCAGCCGGGACGCGCGCAACATCGTCGGCTTCGAGACCGAGACGCTGGGTTGAAGCCGCACGGCATCACCCCATCGACGGCTTGAGAAAGATGTCCTTGTCCGGAAAGAACTGCGTGTGCAGCGGCAGCAGCGAGCCACCCAGCGCACGGGCGTGGGCGCCGACGCGGCCCGCCAGCAGTGCAGGCTGGTGCATCCCGTCGAACTTGTAGGCGGCCAGCCGCTCGCGGGTGCGCTGCAGCAGCGCGTCGATCAGCGGGCGGGCCAGCGAGCCGTCGATGATGACGGCGTCCAGGTCCAGCATGGCCGCGCCGCTGGCCACCGTCATCGCCAGCGCCAGGCCGGCCTGCTCCAGCCAGGGCTCGGTGTAGACCGCGTAGGCGTGGTCCATGATCGTGTCCTGCTGCACCAGCAGCGGATCCAGCCCGGCCTTCAGCAGCGCCTGCTCCAGTTGCCAGCCGGAGGCGACTTCGAGCAGCTGCGGCGGTGCCGAGCCATTGCCAGCGGCCAGCCCGACCGGCAGCGAGCCGATGGCGCCCGCGTTGCCACGGTGGCCGATGTCGATGTGGCCCGCGAGCACGAGGCCTCCGCCGACGAAGGTACCGACGAAGACGTAGAGGAAGCTGCGCACGTTCTGGCCGTGGCCCTGCAGCAGCTCGGCCACGCAGGCAGCCGTCGTGTCCTTGGCGAAGCTGACCGGCAGGCGGGTCATCGCCTCGACCTCCTGCTTCAGGTCCATGTGCTGCCAGCCGGCCAGCGCGTTGTGCGCCTGCGAGCCGAGCAGGCTGGCCCACTTGTCCATCGACAGCGGCGACGTCAGCCCGAGGCCGACCACGCGGCTCCACAGCGGGCCGAGCTGGGTCTGCAGCGCATCCAATCCCTGCTGGATGCAGGGCAGCACCTGCGCCGGATCGGGGTAGGCGTAGTGGAATTCGTGGCGGAAGCGCACCTTGCCGACAAAGTCGCAGGCCAGCACTTCGAGGCTGCGCCGCCCGACCTGCACGCCCAGGCTGATCGCGCCATCCGGGTCGAGCGACAGCGGCACCGAGGGCTGGCCGATCTTGCCGCGGATGCGGTCCTGCTTGATGAGCAGCCCGTCGTCGAGCAGCCGGCTGACGATGACCGAGACCGTCTGCGACGAGAGCTGCGTCAGCCGGGCGAGGTCGGCCTTCGGGATCGCGCCGTGCAGGCGGATCGCCTGCAGCACGATGCGCTCGTTGAACTGGCGCATGCCGGTGTGGTTGGAGCCGCGAACGGCCCGTTCATCGGCTTCGAAGGGCGTGGTCATCTGGTGCATCGGGGTCGGGATTCAGGGAGCGGCGCGTCTCCAGATTGTCAATGATGCGCCTTTGGCGAAGAACCCGGACGCAATCCACGAGATCCTCGGCCAGCGCCATGCAACCAAGCATGCACCAAGTCAATCCCCACTGCATTAGTAAATCACCTAGATTTATATAGCACGCCTGTAGATTTGTGGAGGCTGCGGAAATAATGGCGTGGCCGTCATTCGTGGGTGCCCGCCTTCGCAGGCATGACGCAGACGGTGTGCAAGGACCGCCGTGACCCCGCCTTCTACCGCTTTCCACCTCTACCTCGACAGCGCTGACCTGGAGGCGCTGCGCACCTGCCTGCCGCACCCGGTGGTGCATGGCGTGACGACCAACCCGACGCTGCTGAAGCGCGCTGGGGTCACCTGGGACGCCCTGCCCGGCCTGCTGACGACGCTGCTGCGGCTGGGCGCGCGGCAGGTGCAGGCGCAGGTCCGCTCGCCCGAGGTGGACGGGATGCTGGCGGACGCGGACACGCTGCTGCGGCAGTTCGACCCGGGCCAGCTCGTCGTGAAGATCCCGGTCACCCGCGCCGGGCTCTCCGCCGGCGCGGCCCTCACCGCCCGCGGCGTGCCGGTGACCTGGACGGCGGTCTACGCGCTGGAACAGGCGCATTTCGCCGCCCAGCTGGGGGCGGCGTATGCGGCGCCTTATCTGGGCCGGCTGAACGACGCTGGCGTGGACGGCCTGGCGCTGATCGGGCAGATGCAGACGCTCGTCGCCGCGAGCGACACGCCGATGCGCCTGCTGGTGGCCAGCATCCGCAGCCGGCAGGCCTACCTCGACCTGCTGGCGCTCGGCGTTGGCGCCATCACGATCCCGCCCGCGCTGTTCGCCGAGTTGATGGACCATGAGGCGACGATCGCGGCCGAACGCGGTTTTCTGGCGGACGCGGCGGAGTGACGTGACGCTGTGACGTCGCGACGCTCAGGCGTTGACGTCCACCACCACCCGCCCGCGGACCTTCCCCGCCAAGATATCCACAGCCACCTGCGGCGCCTCGGCCAGCCCGACCGTGCGGGTCATCGACGCCAGCTTGGCGTGGTCCAGATCCGCCGCCAGCCGGGTCCACGCCTGCTGGCGCCGCGCCGTCGGGCACATCACTGAATCCACACCCAGCAGCCGCACGCCGCGCAGGATGAAGGGGGCCACGCTGGTGGACAAGTCCATCCCTTGCGCCAATCCACAGGCCGCGACCGCACCGCCGTAGCGCGTCTGCGCAATGGCGTTGGCGAGGGTGTGCGAGCCGACGGAATCGACGACACCGGCCCAGCGCTCTTTCTGCAGCGGCTTGCCGGCTGTGGATAACCCGGCCCGATCGATCACTTCGGCCGCACCGAGCGCACGCAGGTAGTCGGCCTCATCCAACTTGCCGGTGGACGCCACGACCCGGTAGCCGAGGCTGCCGAGCAGTGCCACCGCCACGCTGCCCACGCCGCCGCTCGCGCCGGTGACGAGGATCTCGCCGCTGTCCGGCCGCACGCCCGCGTCTTCCAGCGCCATCACGCACAGCATCGCGGTGTAGCCCGCAGTACCAATCGCCATCGCCTGGGCTGTGGATAACGCAGTGGGTCGCGCGATCAGCCAGTCGCCTTTCAGGCGCGCCTTCTGCGACAGGCAGCCCCAGTGCGTCTCGCCAACGCCCCAGCCATTGTGGATAACTTGATCGCCAGCTTGCCAGCGCGGGTCTGTGGAGAACTCGACCGTGCCGGCGCCGTCGATGCCCGGCACCATCGGCCACTGGCGCACGACCGGGCTGCGGTTGGTCAGCGCCAGGCCGTCCTTGTAGTTGATCGTCGAGTGGTCGAGGCGCACGACGACGCTGGCGTCACCGGTGTGCGCGACCAGTTCCTCGTCGGTCAGGTCGTCGCGCAGGCGGGCCGCAAAGGCGCCGTCGGTCTTCGTGAGGTACAGGGCGGTGAAGGACATGGTGGGTCTCCGGTGGGGTTCAGCCGAAGATTGAACCATGTCGCTTCCTGTGCCCGCTGTCACGCGGGTTCAGGGGTTCATGGCGCGCAGGCGGTGGTCCTCGATGCGCTTGAGTGTGGTCACGGCGCCTGTGCAGGCGAACCCGGTGAACGGAACCATGCACGTTGGGTTGTGTGTTTGTAGTCGATCGAATACATTGCAAACATGTACACGATCAAGCGCACACCGCAGTTCGATGCCTGGCTGAAGTCGCTGCGTGACGGCATGACCCGCATCCGCCTGGTTCGCCGGCTGGAGCGGGCGCAGCGCGGGGCGCTGGGCGACGTGAAACCGGTGGGTGAGGGCGTGTTCGAGATGCGCGAGTTCTTCGGCCCTGGCTGGCGCATGTACTACGTGCAGCGCGAAGGCGTGCTGATCGTGATGCTGGGCGGCGGCGACAAGAGCACCCAGCAGGACGACATCACCGCCGCGCAGGCGCTGGCCTCCACCCTGATGAGCACCGATGACGAGGACGAAGATGACCAAGATCGCTGACCTGCCCGAGTTCGACATGGCGGACTATCTGGACAATGACGAGGCCGTGGCGCAGTACCTGAGCGTGGTGCTGGCCGAGGGCGACGCGGGGGAACTGGCCGACGCGCTGGGGCACATCGCCAAGGCGCGGGGCATGGCGCAGATCGCCAAGGACTCCGGGCTGGGGCGGGAGGCGCTCTACAAGGCGCTGCGGCCGGGGGCGCACCCGCGCTTCGATACGGTCAACCGGGTGTGCGAGGCGCTGGGCGTGCGGCTAATGGCGGTTCCGAAGGGTGCTGTTGCACAACCCCGCCAAGGGTAATTCAGCGACACAGTGGCGCCTCCTGCACCAGCGTCATCTCGGCCAGCAGCGTTTCGGGGGCGATGTCCTGCTCATGGGGCCAGGTCACGGCGCCGTAGAGGATGCCGCGCCGGCCATCCTCGATTTCCACATACAGGCGGCACTCCGGCAGCGGCTTGACGGTCTTCACATCCCAGTGCATGGCACCCATCACAACGGGTCGATCTTGTAGCAATCACTGCACATCACGCCCGTCGGGGAGCGGCTCGTCACGCAGGCACTGGCGCTGCTGCTGCAGACCGAACGCGAGTTGCTGGACGCGCTGTCCGAGGGTGAGCGGCAGATCCTGCTGGAGTTGCTGCACAAGGTGGCCTGCGCGCGGCCGCGTTGAGCGCCGCCAGCGCGTGATTCACAACCTCAACCAACGCGCCAACAAGCGCGGCATGAAGCTCGTCTCTGCTGAGACTGCTTGAGAACACCTTGCAAATCAATCATTGAGAGGCGGCACTCTTCACGCCGCGTTGGTATATGGCCTCCCAAACGGCCATAGCGCGTGCAGTTCGAGCGGGCGCGTCCGGCGTATGTACAGGAAGTAGAGAGCGCATCTCGGTCGTTGTTCGACCGAGAAATGGAAGAACATATTCAAGCGGTAAAGCCATTAAGTGAAGTGCCTCCTCAGCCCCGGCACGAAACGAGAATAGCTGATGAAGTGCGAAAGGTAGCGTGTGAACGTACTGCGACAGCTGCATAGTTACGGTGTTGTAGTACTCAAAGTTGAGACCACTCGCCTCGCAGCGCTCCCTTTGGCTTAGGTGAAACGCGGGCGAGTCTCCGTCCAAGATCTTCCTTTGTACATCGCGCCGAATTGTAGGAAACGCTGCGTGGCCAGTTACCTTGGCTGTCAAAACCGAACACTGCTCCCGTATGGACGCAACTTCGGGCTTCTTCGAGCCTATCGCATCCAGCATCTTCAGACGTCGCGTCTTGTCATGTAGCTCCCAAAGCGAGATGCGAAAGTCGTGCTCAGATTCTGGGACGGCCGCAGCCGCGATGTAGTTAAAGGCGTCATGCGCCTCGATCATGCACCGAGCGATGGCGCACATTGAGGGCAAGTCCCACATCTCGTCGAGAGTCTGGCGATTTGGGTCAGGGGCTAGCCGCCTAAGTGTCAGGCAGTGAGCCAGCATAGTCACGAAGATCTGCTCACCATAGCTTGCATTTGCCGATGGCGTCTTTAGGCCAACGAGGGAACTCGAGACTGACCTTGCGTGCTCAAGAATGGCGTCAAACTGCCTGACGGAAGCTTGGTACTTATGCCAGGCAGGGGACTGTGGGCGCATAGTGCTTGTGCCGCCTAACGAATGACCGGTCAGTCTGGAGGATTGGCTGGGGGACTATTTTCCAAAAACTGCTTGACGGACGGGGTCACCCTTGTAGTTTGAATTCACCGGCCGCCGGAGGCAGTCCGGTGGAATTATGGGTTAGACATGTGCCTTGGCCGCGCGGCAGTATCGGTAATAGGAGTCTGTGTGAGCCCACTTCATGCCTTGTATTGGACCATTGGCGTGCATGCTAGCCCCTGTGCTCAAGACAAAGAAGTTGCGCCCGATGAGTTCCACTCCTTCGTTGTAGAGATCGTGAAAGTGATATTCGTCACCTTTTCTTATTCGCAGCTCTAGATAGTCTTTGTCGGGTTGTATAGATTCATACAAAGACAAAAAAGCTTCTAGTGTTCTGTCGCTGACCTGAGAGAACGCACGCGTTGCAGCAATGAGGTAAACCTCATCATTCCAGTGATCCTTGTAGATCAGAGCCAACGCAGCGACACCAATCTTGGAGTGAGTTTGACGAACGGTCTCCAATGCAGCGTAGAAGTAGTTTGCATAATTCTCGTCCGCCAGAATTTTGCCGATCATTTCCTGATCTATTTCTGCGTCAGAAAGGAATTTTGAAAATCGCTTCTGTAAATGCCGTTCGTAGAAATTTTGCGCAAACGTGGCGAGCAGCCCAATACCAGGAATGCCCGCATCCTTAGCTAGTTCTGCAACATCATTCCCGGCTTGTGCAATTTCTTTTCCCCACTCGATTCTCTTGTTGCTCACTTAGGCGCCTCCCTTGGTTTTATGTCTAAATTAATATCGACGTCACACCTTGCTGGCGTAACAACCTTGCTGCTGCGTATCAGCTTGCGAGCAGCGGAACACAAGTCCGCGCTGGGATTGGATTTTTTCTCTGTCTTGCATGGTTTGGCCCCCGTAAAAACGCCCCCAAAGCCTGCACTGCTAGCGTAACCCGTTACGCCGCCAAACTCAGCACCAGCATACCCGCGCCCTGATCCGCTCGTCCACTGCGGCCACCCCCATTCGCCACCCCCTCACACGTAACAAAATGCGAACTGCGCCATGGCCTCAACTGGCGTCGGTGTAGCATCCACCCCGCTCGCACACACTGCGAGCACGGGCTTGGCAGCCCGGAAGCAAGGCGCAGACCCAAGCCGCGCCCAACGCGGCTTTTTCACGTCCGTTCAACGCTGTTGACGGCGTGATCTGCGCGCATGGTCACGTCTATGGCGGGCCGTGCGGGAGGGGGAAACCCCTGCCGGTCCTTGCCCGGTCTGCCAACCCGCACGGTCTGCCACCCCTCTCTTGGCAGGGAGGGAGGCAGGTTTGAACCTGTCGCAAGGAGCCATTCATGGCTGACACCACCCACATCCTCGCCCGCCTGCTCCCCCGCTGGCTGCGCCGCCTCACCCTGCGTGAACGCACCTTCCGCGTCATCGCCCTCGACCGCTCGCACCCCCGACCTCCCCGCCTGAGCTGACCCGCCCTCCACGGACCGACCGACTCCGAGCGCCCCCACCAACCCGGGGCGCCCGTCGGCGCTCGCGCGTCTGCACGTCACGCCACAGGGGTTCTCTTCCACGGACTTGTCGCCCCCTGTGCGCGTCCCGGCTCGGCGCGCGGGCTACCCACGCCGGTAGAGCGGGAACCACGACACCGGCGACCCAGAGGCGCAAGCTGCCACGGGTGTGGTGGGGCGTTCGAGCCCTGAAGGCAGCCTGTCGCGTGCGTCGAAACCGCCCGCGATCCCCGTAGCGACCGACTGACCGACCGATGGTCCGCGTCACGCCGTCCACGCACAGGGGCCAGCCCCACACGCCGGCCAGGCTTCACCGCCGCGGCGTGCAGGGTCGAGGCTTGCCCCTTCGCTCCCTCCTTCCCTCTCTCCGGTCCCTCGGGGAGCGCGGGCGACAAGTGTCCTGATCTAATGATTTCGCACACACCGATAGGTGGAAATCACCTGGACAACGAACGTGACGAACACGAAACGAAGAGTCTTTGACGCGAGCTTCAAGCTGCAGGTCGTGCAGATGATCCGGTCGCAGGGCCTGGGCA
>NZ_CAWURG010000042.1:0-8796 GCF_963924895.1 uncultured Sphaerotilus sp. | reverse complement strand
GGCCATGAACTCCGGCAGCGACATCCCCTGCTGGAACTGGATTCGGTTCATCGGCATGTGCTCGCTCCTGCGCTTGGTCTGTCCTCTACGCTACGCCTGACCTTCGGCTGGCTCCTTGCTGAAGATCATTGCTAATCAGGTCGGCCCATACCGACGCAAGCGCTCTCACATGAGATGGAGCAATCCCGTTCAATCCGTGAACGGGATTAACTCGACCAGGATCGAATTCAGCGCCGGTAATCTCCTCGTTCAACCCGGCTGGATACCACGCAGAAAATCGAGCCCGCGGCGCACCCATTGCCCGCCAAAGCGGTGAACCACGCTGGACGAGCGGGCGCCGATCGAGAATCGGTTTTGCAGCAACGGTGTGCGGTGGGTGAGTTTCAGCGACAGGGATTCGAATGGAAACACCTGCGGGACGGCCTCGTTGCATCGCGGCCGGTGCCGCATCACCAGCGCGGTCTCGCAGGCGGCCAGGTCCGGCAGTGCCACCGCGCCGAAGCTGAAGGACAGGCTGTCGTCCGGACCAAGGCAGGCCCGCCAGTGGTCTGCGAGTCGGTGATCGACCAGACACTCGTTCACGTTGGGGGCGCCACCAATGTAGAGCAGCTCCCGCATGGTGGTCGACTTGGACAGGTCGTTGAAGTGCGCCCGATAGACACAGAACACACCGGCCCGGCGCGGCATCAAGCCGCGGTTGTATTCGCTCCAGTAGCCGGAAAACTTGATCGAAACGTCGTGTGCCGCCATGAGGACTGTCACCCCTAGTTGTTGTCTTGATTTGCGAAAAATGCGATTTTGAATGGATGCCGCCGGCTCCGGCGCACCCTCAGCCCCTGGTCCCGGGGGCGATTACTGCATTTTCAGGCCCGAACGGTGCAGCAAACCTGATGTGCCGTCGCGGTGTTGCAACGCGGAAACTGCCGCCAGACTGGGCACAATCCAGCGATCCACCACACCAACCCAACCTTCCGGGACCAAGCTCATGCGCCGTGTCGTCTTCAACCAAAAGGGGGGGGTCGGGAAATCCACCATCACCTGCAACCTGGCGGCCGTCAGCGCGCAGCAGGGCCTGCGCACGCTGGTGCTCGATCTGGATGCCCAGGGCAACAGCACCCGCTACCTGCTCGGCCACCAGGCCGACGGGCTGGCGGTGGATCTGGCCGGCTTCTTCGACCAGACGCTCAAGTTCAACCTGCACCCGCGCAGCACGGCCGAGTTCGTGGTGCCGACCCCGTTCGAGAACCTGCACCTGATGCCGTCCAGCCCGGCGCTGGAGGAACTGCAGAGCAAGCTCGAATCGCGCTACAAGATCTACAAGCTGCGCGACGCGCTGGACGAGATCGCCGACCAGTACGACCGCATCTACATCGACACGCCGCCGGCGCTGAACTTCTACACCCGCTCGGCGCTGATCGCGGCCGATCGCTGCCTGGTGCCCTTCGACTGCGACGACTTCTCGCGCCGCGCGCTCTACGCGCTGCTGGAGAACGTCCAGGAGATCCAGGCCGACCACAACCGCAAGCTGCAGGTCGAAGGGATCGTCGTCAACCAGTTCCAGGCACGCGCCAGCCTGCCGCGCAAGGTGGTGGCCGAGCTGATCGCGGAGGGTCTGCCGGTGCTGCAGCCCTACCTGTCGTCCACGGTCAAGGTCAAGGAATCCCACGAACAGGCGCTGCCGATGGTGCACCTCGATCCGAAACACCGGCTCACCCTCGAATACATCGCGCTGCACGACGCCCTGCGGGGCGAATGAGTGGGGGGCCCCGCCAGAGACTGGCGAGACTTCACGGCGGACCATGGTCCAAGCGGTACCAATCCCCCGATCCCGGTGTTTTCGCGGCCCTGCGGCGGCGTGGCGGCAGTTTCTGTCGATAGAGTGCAGCAAACACCCCATCGGATATTGAGATTCAGTGTCCAGTGGTCGAGAAATCGGATCGATTTCATCGCTGCACACCCATGACCGCCCTGCTGTATTCGCCCCATCCCTTGACGACGGGTCTCCCGCGGCCAGCGCCCGTCCGCCGCGCCCCGCCACCCGTCACATCCAAATTCGCCCCCCTGGAGGCCGACCCGACGACGCCCCGCCGCGCGGACACCCCACTCGCCAAGGCGCCGATCGCACTGTTTCTCTACCGCCGGCCGCGCCACACCCTGCGCTGCCTGGAATCGCTGGCGCGCAATCCCGAGTTCCTGGACAGCCCGCTCTACCTGTTCTGCGACGGCCCGAAAGACACCGCCGATGCGGTCGCGGTCGAAGAGGTCCGGCGCATCGCCCGCAGCCTGCCCCACGCCCGCAAGGTCATCATCGAATCCCCGAGCAACCGCGGTCTGGCCGACTCGGTGATCGCGGGCGTGACGCAGGTCGTGCAGGAACATGGGCAGGTGATCGTGGTCGAGGACGATCTGGTGCTGGCACCGACGTTTCTGGCGTTCATGAACCAGTCACTGCACCACTACCGGGACGATCCCCTCGTGATGCAGGTGTCGGGGCACATGTACCCGGTGGACACCGGCAGCACCCGCGATGCGGTGTTCATGCCGATGGCCTCCTCGTGGGGCTGGGCGACCTGGGACCGGGCGTGGAGCCACTTCGATCCGGACATGCGGGGCTTCCAGACGCTGGTCGAGCAGTCGGCGCTGCGCCGGCAGTTCGACGTCGACGGCGCCTTCCCCTACTTCTCGATCCTGAAGCGCCAGCGCGCCGGCAAGGCCGACTCCTGGTTCATCCGCTGGTACCTGAGCCTGTTCATGCACGGCGGCATGACGCTCTACCCGCGCCAGAGCCTGGTCCGCAACGAAGGATTCGACGGGACCGGCGTGCACTGCGGCGTGGGCGGCTCCCCCTACGACGCGACCGACGCCCTGCCCGATCGGCTGCTGACCCGCCTGCCCGACACCGACCATGTCGATGCCCACGCGCTGGCCCGGGTGCGTACCTTCCTGGCCGCGCAGAACACCTTCTGGCAACGGGCCCGGCGCCGCCTGCGCACGCTCAGTGCGCCTCGTCCCAGTTGAGACCGACACCGACCTCGGCCAGCAAGGGCACCTTCAGCGCAGCGACCCCCGCCATCAGGCGCGGAATCGCCTCGCGCGCCCAGTCCAGTTCGGCCTCGGGCACCTCCAGCACCAGTTCGTCGTGGACCTGCATCACCATGCGGGTGGCGCGGCCCTCGGCGTCCAGCGCGGCCTGCACGGCGATCATCGCCAGCTTGATCAGGTCGGACGCGGTGCCCTGCATCGGCGCATTGATCGCCTGACGCTCGGCGGCGGCCTTGCGCGGACCGCTGCCGCCCTGGATATCGACCAGGGTGATGCGCCGGCCGAACAAGGTCTCGACATAGCCCTGCGCACCGGCCAGCGTCCGCGTCTCGTCCATGTAGCGTTTCACCCCAGGGTAGCGCGCGAAGTAGCGGTCGATGTAGTCGCGCGCGGCCTTCACCTCGATCCCCAGGCTCTGCGCCAGCCCGAAGGCGCCCATGCCGTAGATCAGTCCGAAGTTGATGGTCTTGGCGTAGCGGCGCTGTTCGCTGCTGACTTCGCCCAGCGGGACGCCGAACACCTCGCTCGCCGTCGCGCGGTGCACGTCATGCCCTTCGGCGAAGGCCCGCAGCAGGGCCGGATCGTCCGACAGGTGCGCCATGATGCGCAGCTCGATCTGCGAGTAGTCGGCGCTCATCAGCCGGTGACCGGGCGGCGCGATGAAGGCCTCGCGCACGCGGCGGCCTTCCGCCGTGCGGATGGGGATGTTCTGCAGGTTCGGCTCGTTGCTCGCCAGCCGGCCGGTCACGGCCACCGCCTGCGCGTAGTTGGTGTGGATGCGGCCCGTGACCGCGTTGACCATCAGCGGCAGCTTGTCGGTGTAGGTGCTCTTGAGCTTGGCGAGGCCGCGGTATTCGAGCAGGCAGGCCGGCAGCGGGTAGTCGGCGGCGAGTTCCTGCAGCACCTCTTCGTCCGTGCTCGGCGCGCCGGAGGCCGTCTTCTTCTTCACCGGCAGGCCCTGCTTGACGAACAGGATCTCGCCGAGCTGCTTCGGGCTGCCGAGGTTGAAGGGCTGCCCGGCGAGTTCATGCGCCTTGGCTTCGAGCACGACGAGGCGCTCGGACAGCTCCTGGCTCTGCCGCGCCAACACCGACGCATCCAGCAGCACCCCGTAGCGCTCCATGCGCGCGAGCACCGCCGAGGTCGGCATCTCGATGTGTTCGTAGACGTGGCGCATCCCGGCGTGGTCAGGTGCAGTCAGGTCGGGCCACAGCGTCTGGTGGACCTGCAGCGTCATCTCGCTGTCCTCGCCCGAATAACGCGAGGCGCGCTCGACGTCGACCTGGCTGAACGGGATCTGGTGCACGCCCTTGCCGCACAGGTCCTCGTAGCTCAGCCCGCTGCGGCCGAGGTGGCGCTGGGCGAGGCTCTCCAGCCCGTGCGGCTTGTGCGCTTCGAGCACGTAGCTCTCCAGCATGGTGTCGTGCCGGTAGCCGCGCACGGTGATGCCGTGGTTGGCGAGGACGTGGGTGTCGTACTTGATGTTCTGGCCGACCTTGGCCGCGCCCGCGTCCTCCAGCCACGGCTTCAGCAGCGCCAGCACCTCGTCCAGCGATAACTGGGTCGGCGCGTCGGCGTAGTCGTGCGCCAGGGGGATGTAGCAGGCCTCGTGCGGCCGCACCGCAAAGCTCAGCCCGACGATGCGGGCGCGCATCGGGTCGAGCGAGTCGGTCTCGGTGTCGAGCGCGACCAACTCGGCGCCGCGGATCGTCGCCAGCCAGCCATCCAGCGCCTCACGGGTCAGCACGGTGTCGTAGCGGCCGGTCTCGGGCAGCGCGGCGGCGGCCTCGACCTCGGGCGGCGGGTCGGCAAACAGGTCGTCCATGTGGCCGATCGGCTTCGGCGCGGCCGCCTGGGCCGCTGCCTGCGCCGCCGCGTTCGCCACCGCCAGCAGCTCCTTCTCCAGCTCGAAGCGCCAGCTCTTGAAGCCGTAGCGGATGTAGAAGTCCAGCAATCCCGGCTTGTCCAGGGGCCGCAGCGCCAGCGTGTCCATCACCGGCCAGTCGGCGATGTGCGGTGCGAGGTCGCAGTCGAGCTTCACGGTGATGAGCTGGCGGCCCATCGGCAGCCAGTCGAGCGCCTTGCGCAGGTTCTCGCCCGCCACGCCCTTGATCGACGCCGATGCCGCGATCACGCCGTCCAGCGAATCGTGTTCGGCCAGCCACTTCACGGCCGTCTTCGGCCCCACCTTCTCGACGCCGGGCACGTTGTCCACCGCATCGCCGATCAGCGTCAGGTAGTCGATGATCCGCTCGGGCGGCACACCGAACTTGGCCTGCACACCAGGAATGTCCAGCGTCTCGTTGGTCATCGTGTTGATGAGCGTGACGTGTTCGTTGACGAGCTGCGCCAGATCCTTGTCGCCGGTGGAGACGACGACGCGGTGCCCCCGCTCGACCGCCACCTTGCACAGCGTGCCGATCGCGTCGTCCGCCTCGATGCCCGGCACTTCGAGCACCGGCCAGCCCATCAGCCGCACGACCTCGTGGATCGGCTCGATCTGCAGGCGCAGATCGTCGGGCATGGGGGGGCGGTGGGCCTTGTACTGGTCGTACCATTCGTTGCGGAAGGTCGGCCCCTTGGCGTCGAAGACACAGACCGCGTGTTCACACGGAACTTGCTCACGTAGTCGGCGCAGCATTCCGATCATTCCGGAAACTGCCCCGGTCGGCGCACCTTCGGCGTTGCGCAGGTCGGGCATCGCGTGGAAGGCGCGGTAGAGGTAGCTGGAGCCGTCCACCAGCAGCATCGTGGGGCGGTCGGCGGGCGCGGAGGTGGCGGCGGGCGTGTTCATGGCGGGATTGTCGGCGATCGTCCCGTGCCCGCCACCTACAATGCATCCTTGGTCTCGCCGCTCCTTCTGACTCTTTCCCCCTGTTGCCGATGGCTGTTTTCACTGAAGTGTCCCTCGACGCGGCCAACGCGCTCGTCGAACGTCTGGGCCTGGGATCGGTCACCGCACTGCGCGGCATTGCCTCCGGCATCGAGAACACCAATTACTTCGTCACCACCGACCGCGACCAGCAGTGGGTGCTGACGCTGTTCGAGCGGCTCACGTTCGAGCAGCTGCCGTTCTACCTGCACCTGATGAAGCACCTGGCCGAACGCGGCATCCCGGTGCCCGATCCGCAGGCGGACGCCAGCGGCGAGATCCTGCACACCGTCTGCGGCAAGCCCGCGGCGCTGGTCAACAAGCTCTCCGGCGGCCACCAGCTCGCGCCGTCGATCTGGCACTGCCAGCAGGTCGGCCAGATGCTCGCCCGCATGCACCTCGCCGGCCGTGATTTCCCGCGGCACCAGCCCAATCTGCGCGGGCTGGACTGGTGGGTCGAGACCGTGCCGGTGGTCGTGCCGTACATGGACGCCGACGCCCGCCGGCTGATCGAGGACGAACTGGTCTTCCAGCGCCACCTCGCCGAGACCGCCGCCTACCAGGCGCTGCCGCGCGGCCCGGTCCACGCCGACCTGTTCCGCGACAACGTGATGTTCGACGGCCTGCCCGGCCACGAGAAGCTGACCGGCTTCTTCGACTTCTACTTCGCGGGCGTCGATGCCTGGCTGTTCGACCTCGCGGTGTGCCTGAACGACTGGTGCATCGACCTCGACACCGGCCGCCTCGACGAGCAGCGGGCCAGCGCGATGGTCGCCGCCTACGACACCGAATGCCCGATGAGCGCGGACGAGCTGCGCCTGCTGCCGGCGATGATGCGCGCCGGGGCGCTGCGCTTCTGGACCTCGCGCCTGTGGGACTTCCACCTGCCACGCGAAGCCAGCATGCTCCAGCCGCACGACCCGACCCACTTCGAGCGCGTGCTGCGCGAGCGGGTCGCCAATCCCTGGCACTGGATGCGCTGAGGCACCACACACGATGAAGGCAACATGAAATTACGCGTCGCAACGCCGCGGGACGGCCTGCAATGGATGCTCAGCGGCGTGTGGCTGGCACGCCAGCAGACGATCGGGCTGGCCGGCCTGTTCGGCCTGATGTTCTTTGGCCTGGCCATGTTCCTCGGCCTGCCCTGGGTCGGGCCGCTGCTGGTGGCCGTGCTGCTGCCAGCGCTGACTGCCGGCTGGGTCGATGCCGCCGCCGCTGTGCAGGCTGGCGGCCGGCCGCTGCCCTCCCACCTGATCGGCCCGCTGCGCTCGGCGGCGCGCCCGTCACTGCTGCGGCTGGGTGGCCTGAATGCGGCGGCCACCTTCGTGATGCTGCTGCTGGCCGACGCGCTCGACCCCGGCATGACCGACGCGTGGGCCGTCATGCGCGACAGTGACACCACAGCCGAGGCGACGCTCGACGCCATCGGCGCGCTGCAGCAGGGCATGGTGCTGCGCGCCGTGCTGCTGCTGCCCGTGGTGCTGACGATCTGGCACGCCCCGGTCATCATCGTTCGCACGGGCGCTGGTCTGGGCAAGGCCTTGTTCGTCAGCGCCACCGCCAGCTGGCGCAACCTCGGCGCCTTCGTGGTCTACGGCGTCTGCTGGATCCTGGCCGATCTGGTGCTGTCGCTGCTGCTCGGCGGCCTGATGGCGGCCCTCGGCCTGGGACAGGCGGCCATGCTGCTCGTGCTGCCCGGCGCGATGATCTTCTCCGGCGCGTTCTATGCCTCGCTGAAAGCCAGCGTGGACGGCTGCATCGACTTCGAGGACTGAATTGCGCCACACACCCCCGCGAATGCGGGGGTTCGAGGCGTACCAACCGGTGTTGAAACCGCAAAAATCCCCTCTGATCAGAGATTGATCCATTTCAACAATCCTCAGGGGGATGCATGGGTATCACACGCTACGGCACAGCGGGGCGGGACAGCCTCATCGGCACGACCACCAACGACCTGCTCTACGGTCTCGACGGTGACGACACGCTCAATGGCCTGGAGGGCAGCGACACCCTCTACGGCGGCACCGGCAACGACACCCTGCGCGGTGACCTGGGCACGCTGTCCTTCTACGGCGGCGCCGGCAATGACACCCTGCTGACCGGTGGCACCGCCAGCATGACGGCCTACTTTGGCCGCGGCGACGGACGCGACACCATCGCCGGCCACCCCGACTGGGCCACCGGCACCAACACCCTGCAGTTCACCGGCGCCATCGCCAAGTCCGACATCGCGGTGTCCGTCTCCGGCAACTCGCTGGTGCTGTCGGTCCGTGGCACCACCGACGCGGTCACCATCGACAGCTTCTACAACTACGGACCGCCCACGCCCGAAGGCGCCAACATCGGCGGTCGCATGACCGGGGTGCAGTTCGTCAAGTTCGCCGACGGCAGTTCCTGGACGATGGACGACCTCAAGGCCATCGTCTTCGCCGGCACCACCGGCAACGACAGCGTCCGCGGCACCTGGCAGGCCGACACCCTCGCTGGCGGCGCCGGCAACGACACGCTGTACGGCTACGGCGGCAATGACGCGATCGACGGCGGTGCCGGCAGCAACTGGATCGACGGCGGCAGCGGCAACGACACCATCCTGGGTGGCTACGACGGCAACGACGTGCTCTACGGCGGCGACGGCGACGACTCCCTCAACGGCATCCAGGGCAACGACACACTCTACGGCGGCACCGGCAACGACACCCTGCGCGGTGACCTGGGCACGCTGTCCTTCTATGGCGGCGCCGGCAACGACACGCTGATGACCGGCGGCATGGCCAGCATGACCGCCTGGTTCGGCCGCGGCGACGGTCAGGACGTCATCGCCCCCCACCAGGACTGGGCCTCGGCGGTCAACACGCTGCAGTTCACCGGCGCCATCGCCA
>NZ_CAWURG010000041.1:0-132457 GCF_963924895.1 uncultured Sphaerotilus sp. | reverse complement strand
AAGGTCGAGATCACCAGCCAGAATCACAACTTCGCCGTCGATCCTGACTCACTCAGTGGTATTGCTGAAATGACGCACGTCAACCTGAACGACGGAGTCTGCGAAGGGCTGCAGGTCAACGGCGAGCAGGCGTTCAGTGTCCAGCACCACCCCGAAGCCAACCCCGGCCCGCACGATGCGAACTACCTGTTCGGCCAATTCGCCGACATGATCGCGGCCAATGCCGCCCCGACCAACCGGAAGGCTGGCGTCTGATGCCCCGGCGTAATGACATCGAATCAATCCTCATCATCGGCTCCGGGCCGATCGTCATTGGCCAGGCCTGCGAGTTCGACTATTCAGGTACCCAGGCCTGCCGCGTCCTCAAAGAAGAGGGCTACCGCGTCATTCTGGCCAACTCGAACCCGGCGACAATCATGACCGATCCGGACTTCGCTGATGCGACTTACATCGAGCCGCTCACATGGGAAGTGCTCTCAGCAATCATCGACCGGGAACAGCCCGATGCGGTGCTGCCGACGCTCGGCGGCCAGACCGGCTTGAACATTGCCATGGAGCTCTTTGAGCGTGGCCTGATCGGCGTCCCGGGAAAGCCGGAGATGATCGGCGCGAACGCTGAGGCGATCGCTACCGCTGAAGACCGCGGGAAGTTCAAGATTGCGATGACCGAAATCGGCCTCGAATCGTGCCGCTCGCGGATCGCTCACAACATGGACGAGGCCCGAGTTGCAATGGCCGAGATTGGCCTCCCGACCATGATCCGCCCCGCCTATATCCTTGGCGGACGCGGTACCGGCATTGCCTACTCGGTCGAAGAGTTCGAGAAGCTCGCAGCGTCCGGTATCGAAGCCAGCCCGATCAGTGAGATTCTCGTTGAGGAATCGATCGTCGGTTGGAAGGAATACGAGCTCGAAGTAATGCGCGACCACGCCGATAACTGCGTGATCATCTGCGGCATTGAGAATTTCGACCCGATGGGCGTACACACCGGCGACTCGATCACCGTGGCGCCAATTCAGACACTCACCGACGTCGAGTATCAGCAGATGCGCGATGCAGCCATTGCTTGCATCCGCCGTGTCGGCGTCGAAACGGGTGGCTCGAACGTGCAGTTCGCCGTTAACCCCGTCGACGGCCGACAGATCGTTATCGAGATGAACCCACGCGTGTCGCGTTCGTCAGCGCTGGCTTCGAAGGCAACAGGCTTCCCGATCGCCAAGATCGCCGCCAAGCTGGCGGTGGGTTACACCCTCGACGAGCTGTCCAACGACATCACCGGTGGCCGCACCCCGGCCTCGTTCGAGCCGGCCATCGACTACGTGGTGACCAAGATCCCGCGTTTCGCCTTCGAAAAATTCCCCAAGGCCGATGCGCGCCTGACCACCCAGATGAAGTCGGTCGGCGAAGTCATGGCCATCGGCCGCACCTTTCAGGAATCCATGCAGAAAGCCCTGCGCGGTCTGGAAGTCGGTGTGTCCGGCTTCGATCCGATGCTCGACCTGAACGACCCGGAGGCTGAAAGCACCCTCAAGCGCGAACTGATCGTGCCGGGTGCCGATCGCATCTGGTACCTGGCTGACGCCTTCCGTGCCGGCAAGACCGTTGCCGAAGTGTTCGAGCTGACCCGCATCGACGAGTGGTTTCTGGTGCAGATCGAAGACCTGGTCAAGGACGAGGAAAAGATCAAGACCCTGGGTCTGGTCAGCATCGACCGCGACCTGATGTACAAGCTCAAGCGCAAGGGTTTCTCCGACATCCGTCTGGCCAAGCTGCTCGGCGTCTCCGAGAAGAGCCTGCGCAGCCACCGCCACAAGCTCAAAGTGCTGCCGGTGTACAAGCGCGTCGACACCTGCGCCGCCGAGTTCGCCAGCGACACCGCCTATATGTATTCGACCTACGAGGAAGAGTGCGAGGCGGCGCCGTCGAACCGCGACAAGATCATGATCCTCGGCGGCGGGCCGAACCGCATCGGCCAGGGCATCGAGTTCGACTACTGCTGCGTGCACGCCGCCCTGGCCCTGCGTGAAGACGGTTACGAGACCATCATGGTCAACTGCAACCCGGAAACCGTCTCCACCGACTACGACACCTCCGACCGCCTGTACTTCGAGCCGGTGACGCTCGAAGACGTGCTGGAGATCGTGGACAAGGAAAAGCCGGTCGGCGTGATCGTGCAGTACGGCGGCCAGACCCCGCTGAAGCTGGCACTCGATCTGGAAGCCAACGGCGTGCCCATCATCGGCACCAGCCCGGACTCGATCGACGTGGCCGAAGACCGCGAGCGTTTCCAGCAGCTGCTGCACGCCGTCGGCCTGAAGCAGCCGCCGAACCGCACCGCGCGCACCGAAGAGGCCGCGCTGGCGCTGGCCAACGAGATCGGCTATCCGCTGGTCGTGCGCCCGAGCTATGTGCTGGGTGGCCGCGCGATGGAAATCGTGCACGGCGACAAGGACCTGGAGCGCTACATGCGCGAAGCGGTGCGTGTCTCCGACAAGTCGCCGGTGCTGCTGGACCGCTTCCTGGATGACGCGGTCGAAGTCGACATGGACTGCATCGCCGACGCCAGCGGCGCGGTGATGATCGGCGGGATCATGGAGCACGTCGAGCAGGCGGGGGTTCACTCCGGTGACTCGGCCTGTTCGCTGCCGCCGTACACGCTGTCGGCTGTGCTGCAGGACGAGTTGCGCCGCCAGACCGCGCTGATGGCCCGGGCGCTGAAGGTGGTCGGCCTGATGAACGTGCAGTTCGCCATCCAGGGTGATGTGACGGCCGGGCTCGATGCCTGCACCGTCTACGTGCTGGAAGTGAACCCGCGGGCTTCGCGCACCGTGCCTTTCGTGTCGAAGGCGACCGGCCAGCCGCTGGCCAAGATTGCCGCGCGCTGCATGGCCGGGCAGTTGCTGGCCGAGCAGAAGGATCCGAACGGCCATATGCCGCACGAGGTCGTTCCGCCGTACTTCAGCGTCAAGGAAGCCGTTTTCCCGTTCAACAAGTTCCCTGGCGTGGACCCGATCCTCAGCCCGGAAATGCGTTCGACCGGCGAAGTCATGGGCGTGGGCAAGACCTTCGCAGAGGCCATGCTCAAGAGCCAGCTTGGCGCCGGCTCGCGCCTGCCGCGCAGTGGCAACGTCGTGCTTTCGGTCAAGACCAAGGACCATCCGCGCGCCGTGGCGATCGCCCGTGACCTGCATGCGCTGGGCTTCGGCATCGTGGCGACCAAGGGCACGGCGGGCGCCATCTCGGCGGCTGGCATCCCGGTCAAGGTCGTCAACAAGGTCAAGGATGGCCGTCCGCACATCGCCGACATCATCAAGTCCGGCGACATCCAGCTCGTCTTCACGACGGTGGACGAGACGCGCACGGCGATTGCCGATTCACGCCACATCCGCACCGCTGCGCTGGCCAACCGGGTGACCTACTACACGACGATGGCCGGCTGCGAGGCCGCGACCGAAGCGCTCAAGCACCAGGACGGGCTCTCGGTGGTCTCCCTGCAAGAGTTGCATGCCGAACTGATCTAAACTCCGCGCCTTGATCTGCCGCCGCCGCCGGCCTTCCGCAGGGAAGCTGGCGGCGGCTCGTTTTTGTCCCTGCAATCGACTATCGAGTTAGAAGAACCATGGCCACGATTCCGTTGACCAAGCGCGGCGCCGAGCTGCTCAAGGCCGAGCTGCACCGCCTCAAGACCGTGGAGCGGCCCTGGGTGATCAATGCGATCTCCGAGGCCCGTGCGCAAGGTGACCTGTCCGAGAACGCCGAGTACGAAGCGGCCAAGGACAAGCAGGGCTTCATCGAAGGCCGCATCCTGGAAGTCGAAGGCAAGCTGGCGGTCGGGCAGGTGATCGATCCCAGCACGCTCAATGCGGGCGGGAGGATCGTGTTCGGCGCCACCGTCGATCTCGAGGAGGAAGAGTCGGGCGATGCCGTGACCTACCAGATCGTGGGCGAGGACGAGGCGGACATCAAGTTCGGGCGCATCTCGGTCGGCTCCCCGATCTCCCGCGCACTGATCGGCAAGGAAGCTGGAGACGTGGCGGTGGTGAACGCGCCGGGTGGCGCGAAGAACTACGAGATCATCGAAGTGCGCTACACCTGATCCGGCGGTCGATGATGCTGAGTCGATTCCGGACGGTGCTGGCGGCCTTGTGGCTGGGGCTGGTGGTGACCCTGGCCGCCGTGGCGGCACCGGTGCTGTTTGCAGGGCTGGAGCGTGTGGAAGCCGGGCGACTGGCGGGCAACATGTTCCGCATCGAAGCCTATGCGGCGCTGGGCCTGGCCGCGGCGCTGTTCCTGATCGAGCGGCGGCTGGCCTCCCTGCGGATGCGGGCAGGGCAGGGCTCGATGCTGTCGATGAATCTGCTGCTGGTGCTGGGTGCGCTGTTCTGCACCGTGCTGGGGTATTTTGCGCTGCAGCCGATGATGGAGGCGGCCCGTGCGGGGCAGGGACGCCTGAGCTTTGGCGCCTTGCACGGCATTTCCAGCGTGATGTTCGTGCTGAAGGGCCTTCTGTTGCTGGCGCTGGTCTGGCGCGGCGCCGGAACGACCTGATTGCGCGGCTGAAAGCGTTACGCGCGGTAAGAAACGCAAAGACCCCGGCTTCGGGGTCTTTGGCGTCAACGACGGATGCGGGCGTGTGGTCCCGGTGGGGCTTATTCGCTGCTCTGCGCGCGTTTCTTGGTGCCGATCAGGCGCTTCTTGGACCGCTTGACGATGCCGCCGACGGTCAGGCGCTGATTGCCGAAGATGGTGAGCTTCTTCACCTGGGCGCGCTGCGAGCCGCTCTTGGAGAACGTCAGCAGCTTCACCACGCGGGGTGCCGAAGCGCGCCGATCGGGCGAGCCTGGACGCTCTTCCTTGGCCGGCAGCGGGCGCCAGAGCACCAGCAGCTTGCCGATGTGCTGGATCGGCGCAGCCTCCAGTTCATCGGACAGCGACGCCAGCAGGGCTTCACGCGCCGCGCGGTCGTCGCTGAAGACACGGACCTTGATCAGTCCGTGGGCATTGAGGGCAGAGTCGATCTCCTTGAGAACGGCAGGAGTGAGTCCTTCGGACCCGATCATGACGACGGGGTCGAGGTGGTGGGCCTCAGCGCGGTGTTCCTTGCGCTGGGCCGGAGTCAATTGGATGGCAGCCATGCCGCTATTATCGTTGCGATATGAAGATCGACAGTAAAAGCAAGAAGATCAACAAGGCGTGGCTCAACGAGCACCTGACCGATCCCTACGTCCGGCAGTCCAAACGCGACGGTTACCGCGCCCGCGCCGCCTACAAGCTCAAGGAAATCGACGAGACCTTCCACCTGTTCCGGCCGGGTCAGGTGGTGGTCGATCTGGGGGCCTGTCCGGGTGCCTGGAGCCAGTACCTGCGCCGTCGTTTCGCGCCGAAGGAGGCTGGCATCGGCGGCGCTGCTGCCGGGGAACTCAACGGGACCATCATTGCGCTCGACCTGCTGGATTTCGAGCCGATCGAGGGCGTGCGCTTCATCCAGGGCGACTTCCGCGAGGACGCGGTGCTGCAGCAACTGGTGGATGTGCTGGGTGGGCGTTCCGTCGACGTGGTGGTCTCGGACATGGCGCCGAACCTGTCCGGTATCGAGGTGTCGGACGCTGCCCGCATTGCCCACCTGATCGAGCTTGCCATCGAGTTTGCGCAGGCCCATCTGCGCCCGGATGGTGTACTGGTGTGCAAGGTGTTCCACGGCAGTGGCTATAGCCAGCTGGTACAGTTGTTCAAGGACCATTTCCGGGTCGTCAAGCCGATCAAGCCCAAGGCGTCTCGGGACAAATCGGCGGAAACCTTTCTGGTCGGTCTGGGGCTGAAACATGCCGACAAGAGAAGCTGATTTCAGGTGAGAGAGTGCACGCCCGCCCTGTTCAAGGGCAGGGTTGCCCGTCAAACATCAGCTTGCCGGGGGGTTGACTGCACTAGAATCGGCCCCATCTACCGCGTAGGTGCGTACCAAGCGGCACGCAAGGCCCCGATCTGGGGCGTGTTCGAATCAAATAAGGAGCCGCGGTGAACAATCAATGGTTCTCCAAAGTAGCTGTGTGGCTGGTGATAGCGTTGGTGCTGTTCACTGTTTTCAAGCAGTTTGACCGCACGGCCACGGCCGGTAACCAGATCGGGTACTCCGAGTTCCTTGAAGAGGTGCGTTCCAAGCGCATTCGCGAGGTGGTGCTGCAGGAAAACCCGGGCGGTGCCGAGATCGAAGCGCTGACGACGGACGACAAGAAGATCCGCACCACCGCCACCTATCTGGACCGCGGTCTGGTTGGCGACCTCATCAGCAATGGCATCAAGTTCCGTGTCAGGCCGCGTGACGAGCCCTCGTTGCTGACGAGCCTGCTGGTTTCCTGGGGTCCGATGCTGCTGCTGATCGGCGTGTGGGTCTACTTCATGCGCCAGATGCAAGGCGGCGGCAAGGGCGGGGCTTTCAGCTTCGGCAAGAGCCGCGCTCGCATGCTCGACGACACCAACAACTCGGTGACCTTCGCCGACGTGGCTGGTTGCGACGAGGCCAAGGAAGAAGTCAAGGAACTGGTGGACTTCCTCAAGGATCCCCAGAAGTTCCAGAAGCTTGGTGGCCGCATTCCCCGTGGTGTGCTGATGGTCGGCCCTCCGGGAACCGGCAAGACCCTGCTGGCGAAGTCCATCGCTGGTGAAGCGAAGGTGCCGTTCTTCTCGATCTCCGGTTCGGACTTCGTGGAAATGTTTGTCGGTGTCGGCGCAGCCCGTGTGCGCGACATGTTCGAGCAGGCCAAGAAGAACGCTCCGTGCATCATCTTCATCGACGAAATCGACGCGGTCGGTCGCCACCGTGGTGCTGGCCTGGGTGGCGGCAATGACGAGCGCGAGCAGACCCTCAACCAGATGCTGGTCGAGATGGACGGCTTCGAGACCAACCTCGGCGTGATCGTCGTGGCAGCCACGAACCGCCCGGACATTCTGGATCCGGCCCTGCTGCGTCCTGGTCGCTTCGACCGTCAGGTCTATGTGACGCTGCCGGACGTGCGTGGTCGCGAGCAGATCCTGAACGTGCACATGCGCAAGATCCCGATCGGGCAGGACATCCGCGCCGACATCCTGGCGCGTGGCACACCGGGTTTCTCCGGTGCTGATCTGGCCAATCTGGTCAATGAAGCCGCCCTGTTCGCTGCCCGCCGCAATGGCCGGGTCGTGGAGATGGTCGACTTCGAGAAGGCCAAGGACAAGATCATGATGGGCCCCGAGCGGAAGTCCATGATCATGCCGGAGGAGGAGCGCCGCAACACGGCCTACCACGAGGCGGGTCATGCGCTGGTCGCGCGCCTGCTGCCCAAGACGGATCCGGTGCACAAGGTGACGATCATTCCGCGTGGTCGTGCGCTCGGTGTGACGATGCAACTGCCTGAAGGCGATCGCTACAGTCTGGACAAGGACCGCATGTTGTCGACGATTTCCGTGCTCTTCGGCGGTCGGATCGCGGAAGAGGTGTTCATGCACCAGATGACCACCGGCGCCAGCAACGACTTCGAGCGTGCCACCCAGATCGCCCGCGACATGGTGACGCGCTACGGCATGACCGACGCGCTGGGTCCGATGGTCTATGCGGACAATGAAGGCGAAGTCTTCCTTGGCCGTTCGGTGACCAAGACCACCAACATGTCCGAGCAGACCATGCAGAAGGTCGACTCCGAGATCCGTCGCATCATCGACAACCAGTACGCGCTGGCCCGTCGCCTGATCGAGGAAAGCCAGGACAAGATGCACGTGATGGCGCAGGCGCTGCTGGAGTGGGAAACCATCGATGCAGACCAGATCGAGGACATCATGAACGGCCGTCCTCCGAAGCCGCCCAAGGACTGGGTCCCGTCGGTCAACAAGCCGCCGGGCGGGCCGTCGAATCCGCCGTCCATCAGTTCGGGCAATGCGACTGCACCCGCCTGATCCGGTCGTGCGCCGACACTGAAATCAGAACTGAATCCAGAAACGGGGCGCAAGCCCCGTTTTGTATTTGTGGCTTCGATCCGAACAAGGCGCCTCGTGATGCGTTCCTCCACCAGCCCATCCCGCCCCGCCAGCCGCATCTGGTCCACCAGCCGTTACCAGATCGACCTGGGCGCCGTGCGGGTGATGGGGATTGTCAATGTCACGCCAGATTCGTTTTTTGATGGGGGGCGCTCTTCCGCCTCCTTGGCGCTGGAGCACTGCGAAACCTTGCTGCGACAGGGTGCGGACCTGCTGGACATCGGTGGCGAGTCGAGTCGACCGGGTGCCGAGTCGATTTCCGCGGAGCAGGAGTGGCAGCGCATCGAGCCGGTGCTGCGGGCGGCGCTCTCGCTGGGCGTGCCGCTGTCGATCGACACCTGCAAGCCGGAGGTCATGCAGCGGGCACTGGACCTGGGTGCGGACATCATCAACGACATCCGAGCGCTCGGTGCCGCAGGTGCCCTGGACGTGGTGGCCGGTCACCCGCAATGTGGCATCTGCCTGATGCACATGTCCGGCCAGCCGTCGACCATGCAGGCCGCGCCCTCGCATGTCGATGTGGTGTCCGAAGTGCGAGATTTCCTGGCGGAACGGGTCCATGCGCTGACCGAACGCGGTGTCGATCGCCAGCGCATCGTGCTCGATCCAGGCATCGGATTTGGCAAGCGGGTGGAAGACAACTTCGCGCTGGTGCGGGGGCAGCAGGCCTTGCTGGATCTTGGACATCCCGTGCTGGCGGGTTGGTCGCGCAAGTCATCGCTTGGCGCGGTCACTGGCAAGCCGGTGGCGGATCGGCTGTGCGCCAGTGTGGCGGCGGCCCTCGCCGCGGCGCAGTGCGGCGCACGCATCCTTCGCGTCCATGACGTGGACGCAACAATGGATGCTCTCAAAGTGTGGAGAGCCGCCGGTTTGCTGTGACGCATGGCTGCAGACCGGGTCTGGCATTAAGGAAATGCTGGCAAGGCTGGGTAACATGGGCGATTCATCGGAAATTGCCTCACGGGATCGAAATGAGCAGAAAGTATTTTGGGACGGATGGAATTCGTGGCGCTGTCGGGACTTATCCGATCACGCCGGATTTTGTGCTTCGGCTTGGCAATGCCGTTGGCAGGGTATTGCGAGCCACCCATGAGCGTCCGGTGGTCCTGATCGGCAAGGACACGCGCATTTCTGGCTACATGCTGGAATCGGCGCTGGAAGCCGGTCTCAATTCGGCGGGCGTGGACGTGATGCTGACTGGCCCGCTGCCCACCCCGGGCGTGGCCTACCTGACCCGGGCGCTGCGGCTCAGCCTGGGCGTGGTCATCAGTGCCTCGCACAATCCGTATGCCGACAACGGCATCAAGTTCTTCTCGGCACGCGGCGAAAAGCTGCCGGACGCGTGGGAAGAAGAAGTCGAAGCTGCATTGGCCGCAGAGCCGCTCTGGGCCGACTCCAGTTCCCTGGGCCGGGCGCGCCGGCTGAACGATGCGCCTGGGCGCTATCTGGAGTTCTGCAAGTCGACCTTCTCGAACGATCTGTCGCTCAAGGGCCTGAAGATCGTCGTGGACGGTGCCAACGGTGCCGCCTACCACATCGCCCCGGATGTGTTCCACGAACTGGGCGCCGAAGTCATCCGCATCGGCTGCGAGCCGGATGGCTACAACATCAACGACGGTGTCGGCGCCACGTCGCCGCAGGCACTGGTCGATGCGGTCAAGCTGCACCGCGCCGACTATGGCATCGCACTGGATGGGGACGCCGACCGCCTGCAGGTGGTCGATGGTGCCGGTCGCCTCTACAACGGGGATGAACTGCTCTACGCCATGGTGGTGGACCGGCTGGCGCACGGTGAGCAGGTGCCGGGTGTCGTCGGCACGCTGATGACGAACATGGCCGTGGAAGTCGCCATCAAGCGCCGCGGCATCGAATTCGTGCGTGCCAAGGTGGGCGATCGCTACATTCTCGAAGAACTGACGCGGCGCGGCTGGCAGCTCGGCGGCGAAGGTTCCGGCCACCTGCTGGCCCTTGACCGCCACACCACCGGTGACGGCATCGTCAGCGCCTTGCAGGTCCTGCAGGCGCAGCAGCGGGCCTGCCGCTCCCTGGCCGATCTGCTGGAGGGAGTCGTTCTGTTCCCGCAGACGCTGCTGAATGTTCGACTCGCGCCCGGTCAGGACTGGAAGAGCAACCAGGCACTGTTCGCGGAGGAGAAGCGCATCACTGCGGAACTCGGCGACACGGGCCGCGTGCTGATTCGTGCGTCGGGAACGGAGCCCTTGCTGCGGGTGATGGTGGAAGCGCAGGACGCGGAAGTGGCCCGTCGCTGCGCGCAGCGGCTGGCGGACACGCTCAAGGCCTGAGCCTGAAGCAGCTGTTCCATCCAACAAAAAACCCGGCAGCGATGCCGGGTTTTTTGTTGCCTTGCGGGCCGCTGTTCCGAGTGGATCAGCGCTTCGGCGGCATCAGCACGCGGTCCACGATGTGGACGATGCCATTGCGTGCAACGATGTCTGCACGGGTGACCAGTGCATCTTCGATGGTCACGAATTCACCGGCGCGTGACGTCGTCAGCGGCGAGCTTTCGAGGGACGTGACCTTGCCATTGGTGATGGAGGCCGCCGGCAGGCGCGTGGGCGCCACATGGTAGGACAGTACGGCCTTCAGGGCGGCGGGGTCCTTGCCGAGGGCTTCCAGGGTCTTGGCGGGCACCGCCTTGAACGCTTCATTCGACGGGGCGAACAAGGTGAACGGGCCTTCGCCATTCAAGGTGTCGGCCAGTCCGGCTTGCTTCACGAGTTGCGAGAGCGTGGACAGCTCCGGGGTGGACGCCAGCGTGTCGGCGATCGAGGGGGGCGCGCTCACGGCAGCACAGCCAGACAGGGTCCAGGCGGTCACACCGGCCATCGCCAACAACCAGAGACGTTTGTTCATGCAAGCTCCTCGCTCAACGGGTTTCGGGCTCCGGACCGAGGTCCGGACAGTCCGCTGATTCTTCTCGGGAACTGTGACGAATCGATGACGGTGCTGTGGTGTGTGCGCTGCTGGCAGGCGGCACGGGCCGGGCGGCATTTTCCGGGCGCGGGCCCGAGTCACGTGTTTGTCACAATACCGACCTACGATTCATTCCATCGGCGACGTGCCGTTGTCCGCATCTGAGGAAGCTACATGAACATTCGCACTATCGGTCAAACGATTCTGGCCCTGACTCTGACGGCTGCGGCCAGCATGGCAGTCGCGCAAGACGCTACCGGTGCTGGCGCTTCGTTCCCCGCGCCGATCTACGCCAAGTGGGCGGATGCCTACAACAAGGCGACGGGTGCGCGTATCAACTACCAATCGGTGGGCTCCGGCGCTGGCATCAAGCAAATCAAGGGCAAGACGGTCGACTTCGGTGCCTCCGATGCGCCGCTGAGCGACGAGGACCTGGCCAAGGACGGCCTGGTGCAGTTCCCGACCGTGATCGGCGGCGTGGTGCCGGTGGTCAACATCAAGGGCATCCAGCCCGGCCAGATCAAGATGTCCGGTGAACTGCTGGCCGACATCTATCTCGGCAAGGTCACCAAGTGGAATGATCCGGCGCTGGCGGCGCTGAATCCTGGCGTGCCGCTGCCGGATGCCGCGATCGCCGTGGTCCGCCGTGCAGACGGCTCGGGCACCAGCTTCATCTTCACGAACTATCTGTCGAAGGTGAATGCCGAGTGGAAGTCCAAGGTCGGCGAAGGCACGGCCGTGAACTGGCCGACCGGCGCGGGTGGCAAGGGCAATGAAGGCGTTTCGGCCTTCGTGCAGCGCCTGCCGAACTCGATCGGCTACGTCGAATACGCTTACGCCAAGCAGAACAAGATGTCGTACGTGACGCTGAAGAATGCCGCCGGCAACTTCGTGGCACCGGATGACGCCAACTTCAAGGCGGCCGCGGCTGGTGCAGACTGGTCCAAGTCCTTTTATCAGGTGCTGACCAACCAGCCTGGCAAGGATGCGTGGCCGCTCACGGGTGCCACGTTCATCCTGATGCACAAGCTGCAGGACAAGCCCGGCCAGGCCGCTTCCTCGCTCAAGTTCTTTGACTGGGCGTACAACAGCGGCGACAAGATGGCCAGCGACCTCGAATACGTGGCGCTGCCGGACACGCTCAAGGCGCTGGTCCGCAAGCAGTGGGCTGAACTGAAGGACGCTTCCGGCAAGGCGATTGCCTACAAGTAAGTCCCACGGCTTCCAACGCGCACTCGCTTGCGGTTTTCGGACCAGCAATCGGGTGCGTTGCCGTGTCTGGCGCCTGGCATCAGCCGGGCGCGCTGGATTGTCCTGAGGAGTCCTCGTGGCCGCTACACTCCCGGCTCATTCGCCGGAAACCGCATCAAAAATGGCTGATAGATCTGGAAACGAGGTTACTCGTGCCGTAGTCCGCATGCCTTGGGCAGACAAACTGTTCGCCTTCGCTGCGCAAAGCTGCGCCTGGCTGACGTTGGCCCTGCTGGTGGGCATTCTCCTGTCACTGGTCATTGGTGCGATGCCGGCGATCCGGGAGTACGGCCTGTCCTTCCTCTGGCGGAGCGAATGGGATCCTGTGGAAGATCGCTACGGCGGTCTGGTCATGATCTACGGCACGCTGATGACGTCCTTCATCGCGTTGCTGATCGCGGTGCCCGTGAGCTTCGGCATTGCGCTCTTTCTGACCGAGTTGTCACCCGGCTGGCTGAAGCGCCCGCTGGGGATCGCGGTCGAATTGCTGGCCGCCGTCCCGTCGATTGTCTATGGCATGTGGGGTCTGATGGTCTTCGGCCCGATCCTGGCCCGCTTCGTCCAGCAACCGCTCCAGTTGGTGTTTGCTGGCGTGCCGGTGCTGAGCGATCTGGTATCCGGCCCACCGGTCGGCATCGGCATTCTCTCCGCGAGCATCATTCTCGCGATCATGATCATTCCGTTCATCGCGTCGGTGATGCGTGACGTGTTCGAAGTGACGCCGCCCTTGCTCAAGGAATCCGCCTATGGCTTGGGTGGGACCACCTGGGAGGTCGTGTGGAAGGTCGTGATGCCCTATACCAAGACCGGTGTGGTCGGCGCCATCATGCTGGGGCTCGGGCGTGCGCTCGGGGAAACGATGGCGGTCACCTTCGTGATCGGCAACATGAACCAGCTGAACTCGGTGTCGCTGTTCGAGGCGGCCAACAGCATCACGTCGGCACTGGCCAACGAGTTTGCCGAGGCCGGTGAAGGTCTGCACCAGGCGTCACTGATCTACCTCGGACTGGTGCTGTTCTTCATCACCTTCGTCGTGCTTTCCTTGTCCAAGGTCCTGCTGGCCCAACTGAAGAAAGGCGAGGGGCGCTGATGAGCACCACTGCATCAACTGAATCGCGGCGGGCGATGCACCGCCAGCGCAAGCGCGTCAACGCCGTGGCGCTGACCCTGTCCCTGGGCGCCATGGCATTCGGGTTGTTCTGGCTGATCTGGATCCTGTTCGAGACGGTGCGCCTGGGGTTTGGCGGGCTGTCTCTGGCCACCTTCACCGAGATGACGCCGCCGCCTCAGGCCGAAATTGGTGGCCTGGCCAACGCGATCTTCGGCTCGCTGACCATGGTCAGTCTGGCGACGCTGCTGGGAACGCCGATCGGCGTGCTGGCGGGGGTGTATCTGGCGGAGTATGGTCAGTCCAACTGGCTGGGCCGGACCACCCGTTTCATCAACGACATCCTGCTGTCGGCGCCATCCATCGTGATCGGCCTGTTCGTCTACAGCGCCTGGGTGGCGCGGATGAAAAACTTCTCCGCGATCGCTGGCGTTCTGGCGCTGACCCTGATCGTCATTCCGGTCGTGATCCGAACCACCGAGAACATGCTCAGCCTGATTCCGAACGCGATGCGCGAGGCCGCCTATGCGCTGGGAACACCCAAGTGGAAGGTGATCCTGTCGATCACGCTGAAGTCGGCGCGGGCCGGGGTGATGACCGGTGTGCTGCTGGCGGTGGCCCGTATTTCCGGCGAAACCGCTCCGCTGCTGTTCACCGCACTGTCCAACCAGTTCTGGACAAGCAATCTGAACGAGCCGATGGCCAGCCTGCCGGTGACGATCTTCAAGTTCGCCATGAGTCCGTACGAGAACTGGCAGAAGCTGGCCTGGGCCGGTGTCTTCCTGATCACCGCGGGCGTGCTGGCCCTGAACATTGTTGCGCGCACCCTGCTGCGCAACAAACACTGAACACCCGAGGATTCTCCGATGGACGCCAAAGTCGCCACGCCCACCGCCGAAAAGATCAAGGTGGCAGTTCGCAACCTGAACTTCTATTACGGCAAATTCCACGCACTGAAGAACATCAACCTCGACATCCCGGAGAAGAAGGTCACCGCCTTCATCGGCCCGTCGGGCTGCGGCAAATCGACGCTGCTGCGCACGTTCAACCGCATGTTCGAGCTGTACCCGGAGCAGCGCGCCGAGGGCGAGATCCTGCTGGACGGGGACAACATCCTCACGTCCAAGGAAGACATCTCGCTGATCCGCGCCCGCGTCGGCATGGTCTTCCAGAAGCCCACACCGTTCCCGATGTCGATCTACGACAACATCGCCTTCGGTGTGAAGCTGTTCGAGAATCTGCCCCGTGTCGAGATGGACGAGCGGGTCGAATGGGCGCTGAGAAAAGCCGCACTCTGGAACGAGGTCAAGGACAAGCTCGAAAAGAGTGGCTCCGGCCTGTCCGGTGGTCAGCAGCAGCGCCTGTGCATCGCCCGCGGCATCGCGATCAAGCCCGAGGTGCTGTTGCTGGACGAGCCGTGTTCGGCGCTCGACCCGATCTCCACCGGCAAGATCGAGGAACTGATCGACGAGTTGAAGAGCGACTACACCGTGGTCATCGTCACCCACAACATGCAGCAGGCCGCGCGCAGCTCGGACTACACCGCCTACATGTACCTCGGTGACCTGATCGAGTTCGGACCGACCTCTGATATTTTCATGAAACCCCGGAAAAAGGAAACCGAGGACTACATCACCGGCCGATTCGGCTGACGCCAGCGCGGCACACTCGTTGCTGCGACGCCCACGTCTGTCATCCATACCTACATCGCCGGAGTACCCACCATGGACAAACATCTATCCAGCCAGTTCGACGCCGAGCTGAGCGGCATTTCCACCCGCGTGCTCGAAATGGGCGGCATGGTCGAGTCCCAGGTGGCGCAGGCCATGCTGGCGCTGACGCAGTTCAGCGAGGAAATCGCCGTGCAGGTGATCCGCACCGAAGAGCGCGTGAACCAGATGGAAATGGAGATCGACCGTGACCTCTCCACCATCATCGCCCGCCGACAGCCGACCGCGCGCGATCTGCGCTTGCTGATCGCCATCTCCAAGACCATCGGCAACCTGGAGCGTGTCGGCGACGAGGCCGCACGCATCGCGCGCACGGTGCGGGGACTGGTCCAGACGGGCGTGCTCGGCCGGCTGCGTTTCCCGGTGTCGGACGTGTCGGTCGAGGCCAGTCTGGCGACCGCCTCGCTGCGCAAGGCGCTGGACGCCTTCGCACGCCTCGACGTCAACCAGGCGCTGGAGGTGATCCGCCAGGACGACGAGATCGACCGCGAGTTCGACGGCCTGCTGCGCAAGCTCATCACCTACATGATGGAAGACCCCCGCACCATCTCGGTCTCGATCGATCTGGTGTTCGTCGCCAAGGCGATCGAGCGGGTGGGTGACCACGCCAAGAACCTCGCCGAGCAGATCATCTACATCGTCAAGGGCATGGACGTGCGGCACAACACGCCGGACGCCGTGGCCGACATGGTGCGTTGAGATGGCGCGCGTGCTGGTGGTCGAGGACGAGCCGGCGATTGCCGAGCTGATCGCGATCAACCTGCGGCACGCGGGCTTCGAGGTGGTGATCGCGGCGTCGGCGGAACAGGCGCAGGCGGCGGTGGACGCCGTGCTGCCCGATCTCGCCATGCTGGACTGGATGCTGCCGGGCGCTTCCGGGGTGGAGCTGACGCGCCGCTGGCGCCAGTCGCCGCGCACCCGCGAGTTGCCCATCATCATGCTGACGGCGCGCGCCGAGGAACGGGACAAGGTCGCCGGGCTCGATGCGGGTGCCGATGACTACCTCGTCAAGCCGTTCTCCACGGGTGAGCTGTTGGCGCGCATCCGCGCCGTGCTGCGCCGGCGGGCGCCGACGGCGAGCGAGGCGGTCGTCGAATTCGGCGGGCTGCGGCTCGATCCCTCGACGCGCCGGGTGTCGTGTGGCGAGGCCGAGTGCCGGCTCGGTCCGACCGAGTTCAAGCTGCTGCACTACCTGATGACGCACCCGGAGCACGTCCACAGCCGCTCGCAGCTGCTGGACCGCGTCTGGGGTGACCACGTCTTCATCGAGGAGCGCACGGTGGATGTGCACATCAAACGTTTGCGCGAAGCCTTGTTGCCGGTACATTGCGCGCAGCTGATCGACACCGTGCGTGGCGCGGGCTATCGACTCACCCACTCTGCCGCCGCCTGAACGGCGCGGTCCGGCCGCTGCGGCGGCGCTCACTTCCTGCATTCGATGACCTACAAGGACCTCCCATGAGCCTTGTCCTGCGGCGTCTCTTCGCGACCCTGCTGCTCATGAGCCTCCTGGCCATGCTTGGCGGCCTGATCGGCCTGCATCTGCAAGCGCCCGTGCTGGGCACCTGGGCAGGTGCCTTGGCGGGCGTGCTGGTGTCCGGCTGGCGCGATGCGCGCCGCGCCGCGCGCCTGATCGACTGGTTGCGTGGCAACCTGGAAGGCGATGCCCCACGCGATGGCCAGCTCTGGGGCGAGATGGCCTACCGCACGGAGCGGGCCCTTCGCCAGCGGGAAACGGCCCTGCGCTCCGAGCGCCAGCGGCTGGGCGAGTTCCTGCGCGCCATCGAGGCCTCGCCCAACGGCGTTGTCCTGCTCGATGCCGACGAACAGATCATCTGGCTCAACCAGAACGGCGCGGTCCATCTGGGGCTCGATCCCCAGCGCGATCTGGGCCAGCGCATCACCAATCTCGTGCGCTCGCCCGCGTTCGTGACCGGCCTGCAGGCGGGCGAAAACCGCGAGGTGATCAGCCTGCCGAACTACCAGTCCCGCCTGTCCCTGTCGCTGCTGGTGCGGGCCTATGGGGCCGGCCAGCGCCTGCTGCTGACCCAGGACGTCACGGAACGCCTGCAGGCCGATGCGATGCGGCGCGACTTCGTGGCCAATGTGTCGCACGAGATCCGCACGCCGCTCACGGTGCTGGTGGGCTTTGTCGAGACCCTGAGCAGCCTGCCGCTGGCCGAAGCCGAACGGCAGCGCCTGCTGGGCATGATGGGCCAGCAGACCCACCGCATGCAGACCCTCGTGGCCGACCTGTTGACCCTGGCGCAACTGGAGGGCAGTCCTGCTCCGTCCGCAGACGAGTGGGTGTCGACGGAAGAGCTGCTGAAGCAGGTCGAAGTGGAGGCGCGCGGGCTGTCCCGCGGGCGCCACCTGATCCAGTTCCCGGACGAGGCCACCCTGCGTTCCCAGGCAGCCGACATTGCGGGCATTCGCACCGAATTGCTCTCGGCGCTGACCAACCTCACCAGCAACGCGGTGCGCTACACGCCGGAAGGTGGACGTGTCGCGGTGAGCTGGATGCTGCGACCGTCCGGTGGAGGCACCTTCGAAGTGCGGGACAGCGGCATCGGCATCGCCCGCGAACACCTGCCGCGCCTGACCGAACGTTTCTACCGGGTCGACGGCAGCCGCTCGCGTGAAACCGGTGGCACGGGCCTGGGCCTGTCCATCGTCAAGCATGTGGTGCAGCGCCATGGCGCCGAACTGGAACTGGAAAGCGAGCCGGGCAAGGGTTCGGTGTTCCGCATCACCTTCCCGGCGGCACGTGTCCGCGTGCTTGCACCCGTCAGGGCGGTCGCCGATAGACCAGCATGACCTCGTCCCGGTCGGATGGGCGTCGCTCGCGGGCGACCAGGGTCCAGCCGGGCATCTCGGGTGTTTTTTGAAGTGCCTGGGGGGTGTTGAGGCGCTCCAGGTGGCCCATCAGCAGCCACCGGCAGTCGGTGGCGCGCGGATCGAGCGACAGGCGCCAGGTCCCGTGCACCTCCAGCGCGGCGAGCTGGCTGCGGGAGACGTTCTGCGTCGCCACACAGCCGGTGGCGGGCAGGTGGGTGGCCAGGCGCTGCACGAGTGGGTGGTAGCTGCGCGCATGGTCCAGCAGCGGCAGCCAGAGCGTCATCAGCAGCAGCCAGCTCAGCGCGACACCACCGGCTGGCAGCACCATGCTTTTCCAGAGCGCGTGGCGGTGGTGCCCGGTGCGCCAGCGCACCAGCGCCAGCCAGGCGACCGTGCCTGCCAGCGCAATGCCCAGCGCCAGCAGGCTGAACTGCGGCACGAACTCCGGCGCCAGGCGGGCGACATTGACCGCGGGCTGGGCCGGAACGCCGGTGTGCATCGCGACGTAGATCACCCAGATGATCAGCGCGCTCACCGAGAAGAAGAACACCGAGAACCAGTCGATGGCCGCGCTGACGCTGCGCTTCAGGGTCGGCAGTGCAAATGCGCCCAGCACGGCCAGCGCGGGCAGCGACAACATCAGCGCCCGATCCGACGCGCCCATGGACGCACTCACCAGCAGGGCCACGAGCCCGATCACCAGCGGGACCGACAGGTGCCGCTTGAGCAGCTGGCGCCGCCAGCGCCACAGTGTCCAGGCCGCCAGCGGCCACACCGGCCAGGTGAACCAGACCAGCAGCTTCGGCAGCGCGAACCAGTCCGTGGTCGGGATGACGCGCCAGACCCAGGCACCCAGCAGCGTGCCGATGGCGCCGGCCAGCGCGCAGGCCCCGAGCAGCCAGGGCACCAGCTTGCGCGATTCCGCGTAACTCGATCGCCAGCAGACCAGCGCACCGGCCAGCCCCATCAGCAGGCCGGTGGTCGCCGCGCCGCTGGCGGCAAGGCCGGTGAGCGCGACCAGCGCCGCTACCCGGCTCGTGCCGACACGGTAGGGGCTGGCGGCGAGCGCGTAGAGCAGCAGGGCGGTGGCCGCCAGCTGCACCAGTTCGGGCGTGGTTTCATGGCCGAGCTGCAGCAGGCCGAGGCTGGCCATCAGCGCGAGCACGGCGCCGTCGGCCATGGCGCGCGCGTAGTCCACGGGATTCGCCTCCCCACCAAAGGCAAACGCCACCGGCTGCGCTGCTTCCGTGCGGGCCAGATGCAGGGTGGCGTACCAGACCAGCGCCAGCGTGGCCGTCAACAGCAGGGCAAACGGCAGGCGGGCGGCGAGTGCCGGATCGATCCAGGGCGTCAGCACCTTCATGAAGGCCGCGCCAATCCAGTAGGGCAGCACACCACCCTCCGTGCCACCCCAGCCGGCGATGGCCGGGTGCAGCCAGGAGGTCTCGCCCCGCAGCAGGCTGGTCATGTAGCCGTAGGCGGTGATGTCCGCATTTTTCCAGGGGTCGCGCCCGAAAACGCCCGGCAGCACATAGGCGGCGCAGAGCAGCAGCAGCGCAAGCCGCGGCAGGCGCTGCACGGCGCGCTGGGTCACGAGGGCGGGATTGGGGGAATGCGCAGACACGTAGGGCGTAAGGAAGTGCGGGGGTTGGGGTAGCGTTGTGCATCCGCGTGGGGCAAAAAAAAAGGCAGCCCGGGCTGCCTTTTCTTGCGCACGCGATGTGCGTCGTTCCAGGTGGCTGGATTACTTCTTGATGCCGACCTTGAACTTGTTGCGGAACTTCTCGACACGGCCGCCCAGGCTGTCGATGCTCTTCTGCGTGCCCGTGTAGAACGGGTGCGTTTCGCTGGTGGTTTCCAGCTTGAACAGCGGCAGTTCGCGGCCGTCTTCCAGGGTGATCTTCTCGCGGGCCGGAGCGCACGAGCGGGTCACGAACTGGAAACCGTTGGACAGGTCGACGAAGCAGACGTCGCGGTAGTTCGGGTGGATGCCGTCTTTCATGGGGAGTCCTCGCTGTGTGCCGGGAGCCACTCTGCACCATGCAGACGCACTTTCCGACAGCGGAAAAACAGAGATTATAGCGTGCGCAGCCCTGGCTTCAGCCGCCGCGACGCATCATGTCGAAGAAGTCGACGTTGCTCTTCGTGGCCTTCATCTTGCCGAGGATGAACTCCATCGCCTCGATCTCGTCCATCGGATAGAGCAGCTTGCGCAGGATCCAGCTCTTCTGCAGGATCTCCGGCTTGAGCAGCAACTCCTCGCGGCGCGTGCCGGACTTGTTGAGCAGGATCGACGGGTAGACACGCTTCTCGGCCATGCGGCGGTCCAGGTGGATCTCGCAGTTGCCGGTGCCCTTGAATTCCTCGTAGATCACCTCGTCCATGCGGCTGCCGGTGTCGACCAGCGCCGTGCCGATGATGGTGAGCGAGCCGCCTTCCTCGACATTGCGGGCCGCGCCGAAGAAACGCTTGGGGCGCTGCAGGGCGTTGGCATCGACACCACCGGTCAGCACCTTGCCGGATGACGGCAGCACGTTGTTGTACGCGCGGGCCAGCCGGGTGATCGAGTCCAGCAGGATGATCACGTCCTTGCGCAGCTCTACCAAGCGTTTAGCGCGCTCGATCACCATCTCGGCGACCTGCACGTGGCGAGCGGCCGGCTCGTCGAAGGTCGAGCTGATGACTTCGCCGCGCACGGTGCGCTGCATTTCGGTCACTTCCTCGGGGCGCTCGTCGACCAGCAGGACGATGAGGTGCACCTCGGGGTGGTTGGCGACCAGGGCATGGGCCAAGTGCTGCATCATGACCGTCTTGCCGCTCTTGGGCGGCGAGACGATCAGGGCGCGCTGGCCTTTGCCGATGGGCGCGATCAGATCGATGATGCGACTGGTGATGTTCTCTTCACCCTTGATGTCACGTTCCATCCTGAACTGCTCTTTCGGGAAGAGCGGCGTCAGGTTCTCGAACATGATCTTGTTCTTGCTCTCCTCGGGCGTCAGTTCGTTGACGCGGTCCACCTTGACCAGGGCAAAGTAGCGCTCGCCGTCTTTCGGCACGCGCACCTCGCCTTCGATCATGTCGCCGGTGTGGAGATTGAAGCGTCGGATCTGGCTGGGCGACAGGTAAATGTCGTCCGTGGAGGCGAGGAAACTCGTGTCCAGGGAGCGCAGGAATCCGAAACCGTCGGGCAGGACTTCCAGCACGCCATCGCCGAAAATCTGCTCACCCTGACGGGCGCGCTTTTTCATGATCGCGAACATCAGCTCCTGCTTGCGCAGACGACTGGCGGACTCGATCTCCAGCGCTTCGGCCATCTGGATCAGCGCCGAGATGTGTTGAGCCTTGAGTTCGGAAAGATGCATAGGGGCGGACCCTGAAAGCAGGTCTGATCGGTGCCAGCCGGACAGACCGGGGGTGGTCGGGACCTGGCTCCGTCGCTGCTCGGGATGACCATTCGGTGAAAGCCGGGAGGGCGATCAGGCGGTGGGGTCCGGGACGATCAATGCGGGGAGTAGGGGGGCCGACGCTGCGCGCGCTTCAGAATCAGTGGAAACCGACTCTTCGACAACTGGCGCGCAGTGGCATTCGCAAGTGGCGCCAACACAGTCGGAAAGCGCCGCTGGAACGAATTATAGATGAGATTCGACAAAGCTCTTCAATTGGGGAAACGCCAGGGCGCCCACCTTCGTGGCCACCGGCTGGCCGGCCTTGAAGACCATCAGCGTGGGGATGCCGCGAATGCCGAACTTGCCGGCGGTCGCCTGGTTGCCATCGACGTCGAGCTTGACGATCTTGATCTTGCCGCCCAGCTCGTCGGCGATGCGGTCCAGACCCGGGGCCATCTGCTTGCAGGGGCCGCACCATTCGGCCCAGAAATCAACCAGAACCGGCGTGTCTGACTGGAGCACTTCCGATTCGAACGTGGAGTCGGAGATGTTTTTGATGAGGGGGCTGCTCATGTTGGTTCCGTCGGAAAAGGAAATGGCTGAAGGAATTTCAGCATGTGGCGAGATGACAAGGATTTTGGCATGAACGCGGCGGAGTCCGCTGGGTGCGCCGAGAGTAATTGGCTATTTGCCTCATAGCCCCCTGATCGATACAGACCGGTATTGACGTCCTTTTTCATCGCTTGCCGCGGCCATCCGGCGGCTCCAATCTCCTCATGACCGACGCCGTATCGGCAGCACCCGTGCTGCGTAACTTTGCTGAATTTGCGCTGTTGCGCATGCTCGGGCGCAGCTCGCTCACCATCGCCTGGCTGGCCACGGACCGCCGCACCGGCCAGCCCGTGCGGCTGCTGGCCTCGACCTATCCGGTGAACTCCCAGGCCGTGCGCGAACGCTGCGTCGAGGACGCCCAGCGTGCGGCCCGGCTGGTCCACCCACGACTGGTGCCCGTGCGCAAGGTCGGCTGCGTGGACCGGTTTCCGTACCTGGTCTGTGACGCCGAACCCTCGGATCTGGACGCATCGATGGTGGCGCCGTCGGCGTTCAGTCTGGACGACGTCGTGCGCCGCGGGCATGACGTGCTGGACGGCCTGTCCTATGTCCACGAAGCGGGCATGGTCCACGGTGATCTCGGCAACCATACCCTGGTGCAGGACCCGACCGGGCGACTGCGCCTGTGGGGCTGTGGCCTGGGGATCGCGCTGGCCAGTGCACGCACCGCCACGGCGTCCCCCGCTGCACCGCCACCCGCCATCGGGCATCTGCTGTCCCGAGAGATCGCGGGCTGCAGCCTGCTGATGCAGCACTGGCTGACTGGCCGCGTGCCTGCGGGCGAGGCGGACATGCCCACGCTGCTCGGCCAGATGAACACGCTTGATCTGCGTCTGCCCATCCAGCTGCCGCAGCCGGTGCCAGAGTCGCTGCGCCTGATCCTCAACCGGGCGATCGATCTGCATCCGCAGCGACGCTACCTGCATGCCCGCAGCTTCGAGCGGGTCCTCGGCAACTGGCACCAGACCCAGTTGCTGGACGACAACGGCTTCGACTCGGTGCTGGCCGATCGCATCCGCCGCGGTGGGCATCTCCCTGCGCGCCCGTTGCTGGTCAACCGGGTCACGCAGATCGTCAGCATGGAGCAGGAGCGGCTCGATACCGTGGTGGATGTCCTGCTGGAAGACATCGGCCTGAGCCTCGGCCTGTTGCGCGCGGCGAACTCGGCAGAGGCCTCCGCCGTGAGCGTCGACGAGGCGGTCATCACGGTCAACCGCGCCATGCTACTCATGGGCACGAATGGCCTGCGCCGTGTCGCTGGCAGCATGAAGCCGTGGCCGGGCACGCTCAAGCCGACGGGCATGCGCGCCTTCGAGACGGCGATGAACCGCGCCCTGCTGGCCGGGCACCTCGCCGAGACGCTGGCGCCCGCCGGCATGGATGCCGAAGCCGCCTTGCTGGCGGCGCAATTCCAGCATCTCGGCACGCTGCTGGCGGCCTACCATTTCCCCGACGAACTCCAGCAGATCGCGCGCCTGAAGGCGGCGGGAGACGTGGGCAGCGGCCAGCCGATCAGCGAAGAAACCGCGACCCTGGCCGTGCTGGGTGTCGATTTGCCTGGGCTGGCCTCGGCGTTCCTGCGTCTGTGGGGATTGACCGAGTCGCTGCGCCAGCGGGTCAAGCCGATTCCCCTCGACCGGCGCGTCATCAGCCCGACGACGCCGGCTGGCTGGATCAAGCTGGTGGCCAGTTGCGCCAACGAGATCGTGGCGCTGACCGAGTTGCCCCAGGCCGCCCAGCCCGATGCCTTGACCTCCGTGCTGGACCGCTACCACAACGCGCTTGCGCTGGACACCGAACAGGTGCGCAGCGCGATGCGCCGGGCACGCGATAAGCTGTCGCGTCACCTCAACACCTCCGCGACGGACTGATCGCCGATCTGGACCCGCGGAGCTGTCCACGACAGCACACCGCATGTCCCTCTGGATCGATTCGCACTGCCACCTCGACGCCCCGGAATTCGACGCCGATCGCCTCGCCGTGGTCGAACGTGCCCGGGCCGCGGGCGTCGGGCTGCTGGTGATTCCGGCCGTGGAGGCCGCGCATTTCGAGGACGTGCGCACGCTGGCCCATGCGACGAGCCAGGTCTACGCGCTGGGTCTGCATCCGCTCTACGTGCACCGGCAACCTTTGGATGCGCTGGACCAGCTCGCCCGGGCGCTGCACCAGCACCGCGGCGATGAGCGTCTGGTCGCCGTCGGCGAGATTGGTCTGGACGGTTTCGTTCCAGGGCTGGACTGGGCGGAACAGGAGCGCTTCTACGCCGCGCAGCTCGCGCTGGCCCGCAGCGTGGACCTTCCGGTGATCCTCCATGTGCGCCGCTCGGCCGACGCGCTGCTCAAGCACCTGCGCCGTGCCGGGGTGCGCGGCGGCATCGCCCATGCCTTCAACGGCAGCGAGCAGCAGGCGCGCACCTTCATCGACCTGGGCTTCCGGCTCGGCTTCGGCGGCGCGATGACCTTCGAGCGCGCCTTGCAGATCCGCCGGCTGGCGCAGATCCTGCCCGCCGAGGCCATCGTGCTGGAAACCGACGCGCCCGACATCCCGCCGCACTGGCTCTACCGCACCGCCGACGAGCGCGCGCAGGGCCTGGGCAGCCGCAACGAGCCGGCCGAGCTGCCCCGCATCGCCCAGACGCTGGCCGGGCTGCGCGGCTGGACGCTGGAAGAAACGGCGGCCACCACCACCGCCAACGTCTGCGCCGCCTTGCCGCGGCTGGCGCAGTGGCTGCCGGCATGACGCGCCTGACCGGCTTCCCGCCCGTGGTCACGCCAGCCACGCGGCTGATGGTGCTGGGCAGTTTTCCGGGCGTGGCCTCGCTGGTGCAGCAGCAGTACTACGGCCACCCGCGCAACCAGTTCTGGCCGATCCTGTCGGCGCTATGGGCGGTCGATCTGCGCAGCCTGCCGTATGCGGAGCGGCTCGACGTGGTGCGCGCCCGCGGACTCGGCATCTGGGACGTCTACGCCCACTGCCGCCGCGAGGGCAGTCTGGACGCCGACATCGAAGCGCCCGAACGCAACGACTTCACGACCCTGCGTGCGCAGGCGCCCGGGCTGGTCGCGGTGGCGCACAACGGCGGCGAATCGGCCCGGGTGATGCAGCACCTGCGGGCGCTCGGTTTCGAGGTGCACCGGCTGCCCTCGACCAGCCCCGCCAACGCCAGCTGGTCGTTCGAACGCAAGCTGGACGCGTGGCGGGCGGTGTTTGCGCTTTACGATCTGGCATGAGCTTGCAAAACCTGCCCGACGACGAATCGTCCACCGCCGCCCCGCCCAAACCCGCCCGTGCCCGGCGCAAGTCCGGAGCCGCCCGCCCGCTGCCTTCGGCGTCGATCTCCGAGTTCGATGGTGTGCGCTACCTGCACCTCGGTGAAACACCCTGGGTGCAGGGCGCCATGCGGCTGCGCAAGCCGCGTGCGCTGGAGCTGGACTACGTGCAGCGCATGATGGTCTGGCTGCTGCTGCGCGACCCGGACACGCTGGACGACACCCGCGTCGTGCAGCTCGGCCTGGGTGCTGCCGCGCTGACCCGCTTCTGCCACACCGAACTCGGGCTGCAGACCACCACGGTCGAGCTGAATCCGCAGGTGATCGCGGCCTGCCGCCAATGGTTCCGCCTGCCAGCCAACGACGAGCGCCTGAACGTGGTCGAGGCAGACGCTGCCGCCTGGGTGGTCGACCCGGCCCACCATGGCAGTGCCGACGTGCTCAGCATCGACCTGTATGACCACCAGGCCGCCGCGCCTGTGCTCGACGACGAAGCCTTCTACCGCGACTGCCACGCCGTGCTGGCCGAGGGCGGCGTGCTGGTGGTCAACCTGTTCGGCCGCAACGCCAGCTTCGCACGCAGTGCGCGGCGCATCGAGGCGGCCTTCGCGCCCGGCGGTGGGCAGGTGCTGATGCTGGCGCCGACGGACGAGGGCAACACCATCGTCGTCGCGCTCAAGGGGGGACAGCGCCCGGACGACGCCGTGCTGCGCGAACGGGCCGTGCGGGTCACCGAGCGCTGCGGGCTCAAGGCCGTGCGCTGGCTGGGGCTGATCGGGCCGCTGCCGGCGCAGCGCCGCAAGGCCGCCACGGTCGCGGCGACACCGGTGGTTGACGCGGCAGACACCGCCGGCTGAGGCGGATCTGTCAAGATCGGCTCCGAGATTTCGGGAGTCGAACATGAGCCTCATCCCCCAACGTCCCGCCCCGAGCCTGCAGTCGCACCAGGGGCCGCTGACCTGGCGCGACCTGCTGCACTGGCTGGTCGAGGACGACATCGTGCGCGCTGGCGAAGCTGCCCAGCTGGCCCAGCGGCTGGGCGCCGGCGACAGTGCCCAGCACCCGCTGGTGCGGCTGGCCAACGCCGGCCTGCGCCATGCGCGCAGCATGGATGCGCTGGATCTGGAAACGCTGACCCGATGGCTGGCCCAGCGCGTGAGCCTGCCGTACCTGCGCATCGACCCCATCAAGGTCGATGTGGCCAAGGTGACCGAGGTGATGTCGGTCGGCTACGCCGAGCGGCGGCGCGTGCTGCCGGTGCAGGTGGGGGCGGCCGAGGTGGTCGTGGCCACCAGCGATCCCTTTGTCGTGGACTGGATCAGCGAGATCGCGCAGCACACGCGCAAGACCGTGCGGCTGGTGGTAGCCAATCCGCTGGACATCGCGCGCTACACGGTCGAGTTCTACAACCTGGCCCGCTCGGTGCGTGCCGCGCAGAAGACGGGCGAGGTGAGCGCCTCGGTCAATTTCGAGCAACTGGTCGAACTCGGCAAGCACAAGCAGCTTGATGCCAATGACCAGGGCGTCGTGCAGGTGGTGGACTGGCTGTGGACCTACGCCTTCGAGCAGCGCGCCAGCGACATCCACCTGGAGCCGCGCCGCGACCAGTGCGTGATCCGGCTGCGCATCGACGGCGTGCTGCACACGGTCTACCAGCTGCCGCAGACGGTGATGGCCGCGGTGACCGCGCGTATCAAGCTGCTCGGCCGCATGGACGTGATCGAGCGCCGCCGCGCCCAGGACGGCCGCATCAAGACCCGCAGTCCCAAGGGCGACGAGATCGAGATGCGCCTGTCCACGCTGCCCACCGCCTTTGGCGAGAAGCTGGTGATGCGCATCTTCGACCCGGAAACCGCCGTGCAGCCGGTCGAGGGCCTCGGCTTCACCGCGCTGGACGCCCAGCGCTGGCAGGGCCTGACCGCGCAGCCGCACGGCATCGTCCTCGTCACCGGCCCGACCGGCAGCGGCAAGACCACCACGCTCTACGCCACGCTGAAGCGGTTGGCCACCGACGAGGTCAACGTCTGCACCATCGAAGACCCGATCGAGATGATCGAACCGGCCTTCAACCAGACCCAGGTGCAGCCGGCGCTGGACCTGGACTTCGCCAGCGGCCTGCGCACCCTGATGCGCCAGGACCCGGACATCATCATGATCGGCGAGATCCGTGACCTCGCCACCGCGGAGATGGCGGTGCAGGCCGCCCTCACCGGGCACCTCGTCTTCTCGACCCTGCACACCAACGACGCCGCCAGCGCCATCACGCGGCTGCTGGACCTGGGGGTGGCGCCTTACCTGATCAGCGCGACGCTGATCGGCGTGCTGGCGCAGCGGCTGGTGCGCCAGCTCTGCCCGGCGTGCCGCCAGCCGGACCTCTCGCTCACGCTGCCGGCCTTGCAAGCGGCGCTGCCCGGTGTGCCGGTGCTGGGCGAGAACGAAGCCTTCCAGCCACACCGCCCGGTCGGTTGTCCGAGCTGCCGGCAGAGCGGTTTTCGGGGCCGCCGCGGCCTGTTCGAACTGCTCACGGTGAACGAGGCCGTGCGTGGCGCGGTGCGCGAGGTGCCCGATCTGGCGCTGCTGCGCCGCCAGAGCCTGTCGGACGGCCTGCAGCCACTGCGCCGTGCCGGCCTGCGCCAGGTCGCCGAAGGGCGCACGACGCTCGACGAGGTGCTGCGCTCGACGCCGGGCTGGGATGCGTGAAGTTTGTCCGCTAAGTGGAATCCACAGCAGATCGCACGGGGGCGCTTCCTAGAATCGGTCATCCATTCCTGAGGAGATGACTCGTGAACATAAAGAGCCAGAGAGACTTCTGGTCGGGCCTGATGTTCCTGGGGGTCGGGGCAGCTTTTGCCGTCGGCTCACTCGAATACAGCTTCGGCAATTCCGCCCGCCCCGGGCCCGCCTATTTCCCGTTTGGGCTGGGCGTGTTGATGGTGTTGCTGGGCGGCATGGTCCTGTTCACGTCGCTCACCAAGGAGTCGCACGTGCCGGAAGGTGACCCGGTGGGCGCCTTCGCTTGGCGTCCGGTGGGGATCATCCTCGGGGCCGTCATGCTGTTCGGTTTCCTGCTGCCGCGCCTGGGCATGTTCATCACGCTGCCGCTGCTGGTGTTCATCTCGGCGATGGCCAGCGACGAGTTCACTGTCAAGGGCGCGCTGATCAACGCCGTCGTGCTGACCGTGATGTCGTGGGGCATCTTCTCCAAGGGCCTCGGCCTGACCATCCCGCTGCTGCCGACGATATTCGGCGCGGGCGCCTGAGGGAGGGCTGATACATGGACCTGATCCACAACCTCTCGCTCGGTTTCGAGACTGCGGCGACCTTCCAGAATCTGTTCTACGCGCTGATGGGCGCGATCCTCGGCACGTTGATCGGCGTGCTGCCCGGCCTCGGCCCGGTGGCGACGATCGCGATGCTGCTGCCGTCGATCTACGCGCTGGACGCCACGCCCGCGCTGATCATGCTGGCCGGTATCTACTACGGCGCGCAATACGGCGGCTCGACCACCGCCATCCTGATCAACGTCCCCGGCGAGTCCAGCTCGGTGGTGACGGCGATCGACGGCTATGCGATGGCGCGCAAGGGCCGTGCCGGTCCCGCGCTGGCCGCTGCCGGCCTGGGCTCGTTCTTCGCCGGCTGCGTGGGCACGCTGGTGATCGCCGCCTTCGCACCGCCGCTGACGGAACTCGCGTTCAAGTTCGGCCCCGCCGAATACTTCTCGCTGATGGTGCTGGGCCTGATCGGCGCCGTGGTGCTGGCTTCGGGCTCGCTGGTCAAGGCGATCGCGATGATCGTGCTGGGCCTGCTGCTCGGCCAGATCAACACCGACGTCATCTCGGGCGTGCCGCGCTTTTCGTTCGACATCCCGGAACTCACCGACGGCATCGGTTTCGTGACGATCGCCATGGGTGTGTTCGGCTTTGCCGAAATCATCGCCAACCTGAGCCGACCGGCCGAACACCGTGAAGTCTTCACCAAGGACGTCAAGGGCCTGATGCCGACCAAGCAGGACTTCAAGGACGCTTTCCCCGCCGTGCTGCGCGGCACCGCGCTGGGCTCGATCCTGGGCGTGTTGCCGGGTGGTGGGGCACTGCTGGCGTCGTTCGCGGCCTACACGGTCGAGAAGAAGGTTCGCAGTCGCCCTGGTGAAGTGCCGTTCGGTCAAGGCAATATCCGTGGTGTGGCTGGCCCGGAAGCCGCCAACAACGCCGGTGCGCAGACCTCGTTCATCCCGATGCTGACGCTGGGCATCCCGCCGAACGCGGTGATGGCGCTGATGGTCGGCGCGATGACGATCAAGGGCATCCAGCCGGGTCCGCAGGTCATGGCCAGCAACCCCGAGCTGTTCTGGGGTCTGATCGCCTCGATGTGGATCGGCAACCTGCTGCTGGTGATCCTGAACCTGCCGCTGATCGGGATCTGGATCAAGCTGCTGACAGTGCCGTACCGCTTCCTGTTCCCGGCGATCCTGGTGTTCTGCTGCATCGGCCTGTACACGCTGAACAACAACAACTTCGACGTCTACATGGCGGCCGGCTTCGGTCTGGTCGGCTACCTCTTCTACAAGCTGAGCTGCGAGCCGGCGCCGCTGCTGCTGGGCTTCATCCTCGGCCCGATGATGGAAGAGAACCTGCGCCGCGCACTGCTGCTGTCGCGTGGCGACTGGAGCACGTTCATGACCCGTCCGCTCTCGGCCGGCCTGCTGCTCGCTGCATTCGCGATGGTGGTGGTGGTGATGCTGCCGTCGATCAAGAACAAGCGCGAGGAAGCGTTCCAGGACGCCGACTGACCCTGACAGTGCAGGACTCTACGAGTCCGGCTACCCTCGAAGCCCCACCCTCCGCGGTGGGGCTTTTTCGTTTGGAGTTTCGTTTGGAGCGTTCCCGATGATCGATCCCGACCGTCTGCCTGCGGCCCTGCAGCCGCTGCGCCTGCCGGTGTTCCGCATGCTGTGGCTGGCTTGGCTGGCGGCGAACCTGACGATGTGGATGAACGACGTCGCCGCCGCCTGGCTGATGACGCAGCTCACCACGAGCGCGGTCATGGTGGCGCTGGTCTCAGCGGCCTCCACGCTGCCGGTGTTCCTGCTCGGCCTGCCGAGCGGCGCGCTGGCGGACATCGTGGACCGGCGGCGCTGGTTCGCGTCCACGCAGCTCTGGGTGGCGTCGGTTGCGACGGTGCTGGCGCTGCTGTCGCTGGGCGGGGGGCTGAGTGCGCCGATGCTGCTGGTACTGACCTTCGCCAACGGCATCGGTCTGGCTGCGCGCTGGCCGGTGTTCGCGGCGATCGTGCCGGACATCGTGCCGACCGAGCGGCTCTCCGGCGCGCTGGCGCTGCAGGCGATGGCGATGAACCTGTCGCGGGTGATCGGCCCCGTGCTGGCGGGTGCGCTGCTGGCGGCGGCGGGCAGCGCGGCGGTGTTCGTGCTCAATGCCGTGCTGTCGCTGGTGGCGTTCGCGCAGATCCTGCGCTGGAAGAGCGAGCCGCGTGTCAGCGCGCTGCCCGGCGAGCGCTTCGTCGGCGCGATGCGGGTGGGCGTGCAGCACGTGGCGCAGAACCCGCGGATGCGCTCGGTGCTGCTGCGTGTGTTCGTCTTCTTTTTCCTCAGCACGGCGCTCACCGCGCTGATGCCGCTGGTGGCCCGCCAGCTCGGCGGCGGGGCGGGCAGTTTCACGCTGCTGATGTCCTGCATGGGCCTGGGCGCGATGGTGGCGGTGATGGTGATTCCGAGTGTGCGCGAGCGATACAGCCGCGATCTGATCGTGCAGGTGTCCTCGCTCGTGGTATCGGCCATGACGCTGCTGGTGGCGCTGTCGCCCTGGCTGTGGCTCAGCGCGCTGGGCATGGCGCTGGGCGGCATGGCGTGGATCAGTTGTGCCAACACGCTGACGATGTCGGCGCAGCTCGCGCTGCCCAACTGGGTGCGCGCGCGTGGCATGTCCACCTACCAGATGGCGCTGATGGGTGGCTCGGCCTCCGGCGCGGTGGTGTGGGGGCAGATGGCGGACCTGCTCGGCTCGGTGCCGCACAGCCTGGTCGCGGCGGCGCTCTGCGGGCCGGTGGTGCTGTTCCTGGTGCGCGGCTACTCGGTGTCCGGGGGAGGGGATGCCGACCTGCGCCCCGCCTCACCCAGCCAGACGCCGCAGCCGGCCATCGAGATCGGCCCCGACGAAGGGCCGGTGATGGTCACGGTCGAGTACCTGATCGACCCGGCCCGCGCCCGCGACTTCGCCGCCGTGATGCAGCACACCCGCCGTGCGCGCCTGCGGCAGGGGGCGCTGTCGTGGGGCCTGTTCCGCGACACGGAGCGGCCGGGGCGGTATGTCGAGTATTTCGTCGATGAAACCTGGGTCGAGCACCTGCGGCGCCAGGAGCGGTTCACGGCGGATGACATCCAGTTGCGGGCACAGCGGATGGCGTTTCATCTGGGGGAGGCGGCGCCGACGGTGCGGCGGTATGTGGGAGAGGCGCTGGAGGGGGTGGCCAGACCGTGACTGTGCCCGTCACGCACACTGACCCCTGCTACTCGCCCCCGTCATCCTCGCGAATGCGAGGATCCACGGTCCCAAAAACGGTCATTTGCATGCGTGGGTGCCCGCTTTCGCGGGCATGACGGGATGTGCTTTTGCTTGCTGACCGTCAAGTCAGCCGTGACACGACACCAGGCCGATGCTGAGTGTGGCGGCGATCCCCCAGGTACCGGCCTGTCTGTTCTGGGTTGTGACGCTGAGCATCGCCTTGGCCAGCTTCAATCGATCTGCATCGACCTCCGTCGGGGGCGCGTTGGCCTGAAGCTCGATCACCGCCAAGCCGAACAGGCAGACGAACTTGTGGATGTTGTCGGTTGGCAGTGGGATGGTGGGCGTCATGCTTGAGGTCGGCGGGGATGGAAGTTTGCAGCTTAGGCACCAGAAGCTCAGCGTCCCCGGGCTCAGGCGTGATGCGTGATGCGTGATGTATGATCCGACCATGACTCTCGAAGGCAGTACCGCATGCGCACCACACTTGCCATTGACGACGACATCCTTGCTGCTGCGAGGCACTTGGCCGCGCGAGAACAGAAGAGCGTGGGCGAAGTGATTTCGGCGCTCGCCCGACAAGGGCTGAGTCGCAGCGCCCATAGCCAAAAGTCTGAACGCAACGGAATCCCGCTGCTGCCAAGCCGTAAGGCCGCTGTTCCCGTGACGCTTGAGCTTGTCAACCAACTGCGAGACGAACAGCCTTGACTCGCTACCTGCTGGACGTGAATGTTCTGATTGCGCTTGTGGATCCAGCCCACGTTCAGCACGACACCGTGCATGAGTGGTTTGGACGCACTGGACACAAGGCGTTTGCAACCTGTCCGATCACGGAAAACGGCCTGCTGCGCATCGTTGGTCACCCAAAGTATCCAAACTCGCCCGGGCCTCCGAGTTCAGTCGTCGAGGCGCTCGGTGCCATTCGCGCCCTGCCGGGTCACGCGTTCTGGCCCGATAGCATCAGCTTGGTAGAGACCGAGCTTGTCGAACCAGCGCTTCTCTCGAGTCATGGGCGCGTGACCGACAGCTATCTGCTGGCCTTGGCCAAGGCGAACCGAGGCAAGCTGGCCACCTTGGATCACAAGCTTTCAACAGAGGTCGTCGCCGACGGGAAGAGCGCACTCGCACTCATCTGACCCTCGCTGCATGAGGGAAACGCCGAACCCACCGCTTCACTGCCCGCCGCATGACGCCCACAACCCGACGTGTTCTTCAAGCCGTGCTGTATGAAGTCGGGGCCATCGCGGTGGTCGGTCCGGTGCTGGGGCTCGCCTTCGAGAAACCCGCCAGCTCCACCTTCCTGCTGGCCGTCGTGCTGTCCACCATCGCCCTCTGCTGGAATTACGTCTTCAACGCCGTCTTCGAGCGCTGGGAGTCCAGGCAAGTGGTCAAGGGACGGAACTTCGCTCGGCGTCTGGCGCACGGAACAGGCTTCGAAGGCGGTCTCACCCTCATCCTCGTGCCCGTCATGGCGCTGTGGCTTGACACGACATTGCAGGCCGCCTTCCTGGTGAACCTGGGCCTGCTGGCCTTCTTCTTCGTCTACGCCATGGGCTACACCTGGGCCTTCGACAAGGTCTTTGGCTTGCCGCAGTCCGCGCTGGGCCCGAGGTGATGTGTCTCCATGAACCTGGATGGCGCAAGCCAAGGAACACCATGAAACTCGGCTACACCATCGTCTACGTCCCCGACGTCGCGGAATCCCTGTCCTTCTTCGAGCGCGCCTTCGGCCTGTCCCGCCGTTTCCTGCACGAAGCCGGTGACTACGGCGAACTCGACACCGGGGCCACCACGCTCGCGTTTGCCTCGCTGGCACTGGGGCACATGAACTTCCCGGCGGGGTTCGTGGCGGCCAGCGCATCGGCCCTTCCGCTGGGCTTCGAACTCGCGCTGGTGACGCCCCACGTCGCCGAGGCCCACGCGAAGGCGCTGGCCAATGGCGCCACCGAACTCAACCCGCCCGAGTCCAAGCCCTGGGGTCAGACGGTGTCGCATGTCCGCTGTCCGGATGGCACGCTGGTGGAACTCTGCTCGCCCGTCGGCGGCTGAGCCTCGCGCACGACCACCGGCCCGCCCGCCACCTGGACACCATCCCCATGCCCACCCACGCCCAAGCCCGTTTTGACTACGCCGTCCCGTACCCGAGCGCCCGCCTGCCGGTGTTCGCCCGCAACGTCGTCGCCACCTCGCACCCGCTGGCGGCGCAGGCCGGTCTGCGCATCCTGGCCGAAGGGGGCAACGCGGTCGACGCTGCCGTGGCCGCCGCCGCGGTGATGACCGTCGTCGAGCCGTGCAGCAACGGGCTGGGGTCCGATGCGTTCTGCATCCTGTGGGACGGCCAGCAGCTGCACGGACTCAACGCCTCCGGCCCAGCCCCCCAGGCGTGGACCCCCGACCACTTCCGCCGCCGCCACGCCCCGGACGCCACGGCACCCCCGGTGCGCGGCTGGGACGCCGTGACCGTGCCGGGCGCGGTGGCGGCGTGGGCGTCGTTGTCGGCGCGGTTCGGCCGGCTGCCCTTCGAGGCGCTGATGGCCCCGGCCGCGGAGGTGGCCGAGCGGGGCTACGCCGTGCCCGTCGTCGTGCAGCAGAAATGGGCCGCCGCCGCCACGCTCGACGCCCTGACGCGCCAACCCGGGTTCGCTGAAGTGTTCCTGCCACACGGCCGGGCGCCCGCGGTCGGCGAGCGCTTCACGATGCCCGGCGCGGCGCGGGCCTTGCGGGCGATCGGCGCGACACGGGGGCGGGCGTTCTACGAAGGAGAGATCGCCGAGGCGCTGGCCCGGGCGTCCGCCGCGCAGGGCGGGGCGATGACCCTGGCGGACCTGGCCGGCTTTGCGCCCGAGTGGGTGACGCCGATCCAGCAGGACTACCGCGGCCACACCCTGCACGAGATCCCGCCCAACGGCCAGGGCCTCGCCGCGCTGGTCGCCCTCGGCCTGCTGCAGCACGGGGACGTGGACCTCGCCAGCCTGCCCGTCGATGGCGCGGAGGGGCAGCACCTGCAGATCGAGGCGATGAAGCTCGCCTTCGCCGACGTCTACCGCTTCGTCGCCGAGCCGGCGAGCATGGCCGTCAGCGCCGCCGACCTGCTCGACCCCGGCTACCTGCGCGAGCGCGCCCGCCTGATCGATCCGCGGCGCGCCCAGGACTTCGGCGCCGGCCAGCCGGTCAAGGGCGGCACCATCTACCTCACCGCCGCCGATGAGCGCGGCATGATGGTCAGCTTCATCCAGAGCAACTACATGGGCTTCGGCTCGGGCGTGGTGCTGCCCGAGTACGGCCTGAGCCTGCAGAACCGCGGCCACGCCTTCAGCCTCGACCCGCGCAGCGCCAACGTGGTCGCGCCGGGCAAGCGGCCGTTCCACACCATCATCCCGGGCTTCCTGACCCGCGACGGGCAGCCGGTGATGAGCTTCGGCGTGATGGGCGCCCACATGCAGCCGCAGGGCCATGTGCAGACCCTCGTGCGCATGCTCGACCACCACCAGAACCCGCAGACCGCCTGCGACGCGCCGCGCTGGCGCTGCAACGCCGGCCTGTCGCTCAACGTCGAGGCGACGATGCCGGCCGCGACCGTGGCCGGGTTGGCGGCACGGGGCCACCAACTGGAGGTCATCAGCGACACCTACCAGGACTTCGGCGCGGGCCAGTTCATCTGGCGGCTGGGCGATCCGGCGGTGGAGGGGTATGTGGCGGCGAGTGATCCGCGGCGGGATGGGCTCGCGGCGGGGTGGTGAAGGCGAGTGTCAGGGCGCGAGCACCGCCGACTTGACGGTACTTCACCCGAAGCCTATGCTGAACCATAGGCTGGTTTCACGAGGACACCGACATGCACACCGAGCGACGCGTTGCCGTTTTCCGCAATGGCTCCAACCAGGCCATCCGCATTCCGCGCGAGTTCGAACTCGACAGCACCGAGGTCGTGATCCGCAAGGAGGGGGACAGCCTGATCCTCACGCCGGTTCGCCGTCACCGTTTGCTGGAGTTGGTCAAGTCCTGGGAGCCCCTGACCGAGGAATGGCCCGACATCCCCGATCTGCCGCTCCAAGATCGGGATCTTTTCTGATGGCACCACTGCTGTGGATGCTGGACACGAACACGCTGTCCGCGTTGATCCGTGGCCCGTCGCCCGCCCTGGTGCAGCGGCTTGCTGCAGCCGGAGGAGAGTCTGTCTGTACCAGCATCGTCGTGGCCTGCGAGATGCGCTATGGCGTGCAGCGCAAGGGATCCGCTGCGTTGACTGCGCGGGTCGAGGCGTTGCTCGCAGAGGTAACGGTCCTGCCGTTCGACGGTGAAGCGGACCAGCATTACGCCGACATCCGCTGCGCACTGGAACGCGCGGGCACCCCCGTCGGCAGCCACGACCTGCTGATCGCCGCGCACGCTCGCTCACGCGGCCTGGTGGTGGTGACGCACAACGTTCGCGAGTTCCAGCGCGTTCCAGGGTTGCAGGTCGAGGACTGGCTTCAGGCTGCCTGAACGCCCCGACCCTTGCGCCGCAACAGCCGCCCCACCAGCGCCATCCCGTCGTCCACATAGCTGAACACCACCGGAATCACCAGCAGGCTCAGGAACGTGGACGTGATCAAGCCCCCGATCACCACGATCGCCATCGGCGCCCGGAAACTCGGATCGACCCCCAGCCCGAGCGCGATCGGCATCATCCCCGCGCCCATCGCGATCGTCGTCATCACGATCGGCCGCGCCCGCTTGCGGCAGGCGTCGAGCACGGCATCCCAGCGGTTCAGGCCGTGGTCGCGCCGGGCCAGCACGACGTAGTCCACCAGCAGGATCGAGTTCTTCGTCGCGATGCCCATCAGCATGATCAGCCCGATCATCGACGGCATCGACAGCGCCGTGTGCGTGACAAACAGCGCCAGGAACGCGCCCGGGATCGACAGCACCAGCGCCGCCAGGATGGTCACCGGCTGGATGAAGTCCTTGAACAGCAGCACCAGCACGATGTAGATGCACAGCACGCCCGTCAGCATCGCCAGCGAGAAGCTCTGGAACAGCTCGGCCATCGCTTCGGCATCGCCCACCGTCGTCTGCATCACGCCGGGCGGCAACTGCTTCAGGCTCGGCAGCGCCTGCGCCAGCCGCTCGACCTCGCCCAGCGGCACGCCGTTCAGCTCGATCTCGAAGTTGATGTTGCGCTGGCGGTCGTAGCGGTCGATCTGCGCCGGGCCGCTCGCCATCTCCAGCGTCGCGACACTCGACAGCGGCACCGGCCCGCGTGCGCCCGGCACCGGCAGGCGGCTGAGCAGCTCCAGATCCGCCCGCGCCTCGGCCGGCAGCCGCACAACGATCGGCACCTGCCGCTGCGACAGGTTCAGCTTGGCCAGCCCCTGGTCATAGTCGCCGCTGGTCGCCACCCGCAGCGTGTCGGCGATGGCCGCGGTCGTCACACCCAGGTCCGCCGCCCGCGCCGCGTCCGGCCGCACGATCAGCTCCGGCCGCACGAGGCTGGAGGTGGACACGACGTTGCCGATGCCGGGGATGGTGCGCAGCTCGCGCTCGACCACCTTGGCGTGCTCGGCCAGCGCGGCGCCGTTTTCGCTCGCCAGCACGAGGATGTACTTCTCGCTGGAGCCGCCGAAGCCGACCTTGACCCGCGCGCCGGGCAGCGCCTCGACCAGCTTGCGCAATTCGCCTTCGATGGCCTGCTTGCTGACGCCGGGGCGGTCCTTGCGGTGGGTCATGTTGAGGGTCAGTACGGCCTTGGTCACGCTGGCCGCCCCCTGCGGCGCGAAGGGGTCGGAGCCTGCCGCGCCGCCGCCGATGGCGGTGTAGACCAGCTTGACATGCGGGTTCTGGCTGACGAGCAGGCGCGCCTGTTCGGCCGCCGCGCGCGTTTCCTTCAGCGTCGAGCCGGGCGGCAGGGTCACCGTCACCTGCGTCTGCGACAGGTCATCGGGCGGGATGAAGCCGGTCGGCAGGTAGGGCACCAGCGCGAACGAGCCGACAAAAAACGCGGTCGTCGCCAGCGTCGTGACGATGCGGTGCTTCAGGCACCACGCGGCCAGCCGCAGGTACCACGCCATCCAGCCGGGCGGCTTGTCGGCGTGCTTCGGCGGGCGCAGCAGGTAGGCGGCCATCATCGGCGTCAGCATCCGCGCGACCACCAGCGAGAAGAACACCGCGATCGCCGCCGTCCAGCCGAACTGCACGAAGAACTTGCCCGGCACGCCGCTCATGAACGCGGTCGGCAGGAACACGGCGATCAGCGTGAACGTCGTCGCGATCACCGCCATGCCGATCTCGTCGGCCGCCTCCATCGCCGCCTCGAACGGGGTCTTGCCCATTGCGAGGTGGCGCATGATGTTTTCGATCTCGACGATGGCGTCGTCCACCAGGATGCCGACCACCAGCGACAGGCTCAGCAGCGTCACCACATTGACCGTGAACCCCAGCAGGTACATCACCGCGAACGTGGGGATCACCGACAGCGGCAGCGCGATCGCCGACACCAGCGTCGCCCGCCAGTCGCGCAGGAAGAACCACACCACCACCACCGCCAGCGCCGCGCCCTCGTAGAGCAGCGTCATCGAGCCGTCGTAGCCCTCCTGCACCGGATCGACGAAGTTGAACGCCTCGGTGAAGGTGATCTCGGGGTGGCTCTTGCGCAGCGCTTCGACCCGGGCGCGCACGTCCGCGGCGATCGCCACTTCCCCGGCGCCCTTGGAACGCGTGATCTCGAAGCCGACCACCGGCTTGCCGTTCAGCAGCGCCACCGCCCGCGGCTCAGCCACCGTGTCGGTGACCCGCGCGACCTGGTCGAGCCGGACATGCCTCCCGTCCGAGAGCGCGATCTCCAGCCGCCCAAGTTCCTCGGCGCTCTGCACCGTGGCGAGCGTGCGCACGGCCTGTTCGGCGCCACCGAGGTCACTGCGTCCGCCGGGCGCGTCCTGCTGGATCTGGCGCAACTGGCGCGAGACGTCCGAGGCCGTGGCGTTGAGCGCGAGCAACTGCGCCGGATCGAGTTCGACCCGCACCTCGCGCGTCACACCGCCCACCCGCGACACGGCGCCGACGCCGCGCACCGACAGCATCTGCTTGGTGATCGTGTTGTCCACAAACCAGCTCAGCGCCTCGTCGTCCATCCGGTCGGAGGCGACGGTGTAGGTGAGGATGGGCGAGCCGGCCAGGTCCATCTTCTGGATCACCGGGTCGCGCAGGTCGCCGGGCAGGTCCGAGCGCACCCGCGCCACCGCGTCGCGCACGTCGTCCACGGCTTCCTGCGTGGACTTCTCCAGCCGGAACTCGACCGTGACGGTGACCGAGCCGTCGTTCACCAGCGTGTAGATGTGCTTGACGCTCTTGAGCGTGGCCAGGGCGTTTTCAAGCTTGCGGGCGACCTCGGTTTCGAGCTGCGCGGGGGCGGCGCCGGGCAGGGCGGCCGTGACCATCACGGTCGGCAGGTCGATGTCGGGGAAGTTCTGGATCGTCATCGCCCGGAAGCCCACCAGGCCCGCGAGCGTGAGCAGGATGAAGAGCAGGATTGCCGGGATCGGGTTGCGGATCGACCAGGAGGAGACGTTCACGGCTTGGCTCCCGCAGGCGCGGCGACGACCTTGACCAGATCACCGTCCGCCAGGAAGCCGCCTCCTTGCGCGACGACCTGCGCGCCGGCGTCCAGCCCGCTGGTGACCTCGACCCGCTCGCCCAGGCGCCGGCCGACCTGCACCTTGGTCTGCAGCACGCGGCTGTCCTTGCCGAGGCGGAAGACATAGCTGTAGCCGTCGCGCAGCAGCACGGCGGTCTGCGGCAGCGTCAGCGCTGTCGACTGGCCGACGACGAACTCGCCGCGGGCGAACATGCCGGCCCGCGCCTCGCTGCCGGCCGGCAGATCGACGTAGACGAGGCCGTTGCGCGTGACCGGATCGACGGTGGGCGCGAGCAGGCGCACCTTGGCGTCGATCGGGTTGCCGCCTGCGGGCACGACCTTCACCGCCATGCCGGGCTGCAGCCGGTGCAGATCGGCGGCGGGCACCTCGGCGCGCCACTCCAGCCGGCCCTGGCGGATCAGCCGGAACAGCTCCTGCCCCGGCTGGGCGATGGCGCCCATCGTCGCGAGGCGGGCGCTGATGATGCCGTCGTCGGGGGCCTGGATGCGGGTCTGGTTCAGGCGCAGCGTGTCGGCCGACAGACGCGCCTTGATCGACTGGAGCCGGGCGCGGGCAGTGGCCTCGCCGGTCGTGTACTGCTGGATCTGCTGCGTGCTCAGCGCACCGCTGGACTGCAGCGCGCGGGCGCGCTCGGCGTTGGCCTGCGCTTCGGCGAGGGTCGCTTCGGCTTCGGCGATGCCGGCCTTGGTGGCGGCGAGGTCGGCGGCGAGCGTTTCGGCTTGGAGGCGGGCGAGCAGCTGGCCCTTCTTGACCCGGTCGCCGACCTGCACGTTCACCTCGACCAGCCGCAGCCCCTGCGTCTCGGCGCCGATGACGATGTCCTGCCACGCCGCCACGCTGCCGTTGGCGGCGAGCGACTGCGGCAGGCTGCCGGTCTGCGGGGTGGTGACGGCCACGGTGAGCGCGGCCTTGGGCGCGGCCGAGGCGGCGGGCGCATCGGCGGCCCGGACCGGCAGCGCGAAGCAGGACACGACGAGGGCCAGCGTCAGCGTGACGGGGAAAGGAATGCGTTGGGTCATGGCGGGTGTCACGAAGGGGTGTTGTTCTCGCGGGTCCAGCCACCGCCGACGGCGCGGTAGAGGCTGATCCAGGCGGCGACCTGCTCGCGCCGCAGCGCCAGCAGCGCGGATTCGGCCGACAGCGTCTGGCGCCGGGCGTCTTCGGTTTCGAGCACGCTGGCGGCGCCGAGGCGGGCGCGTTCCTCGGTGCTGGTGAAGAAGCTGCGCAGCCCTTCGGCGGCGGTGCGGGCGTCGGCCTCGCGGCGCTGGCTGGCGTCGAGCCGCAGCAGTGCTTCCTCGACTTCACGCACCGCGGTGCGCAGCTTCAGCGCGTAGCCGGCGCGGGCCTCGTCGTAGCGGGCGCGGGCCGCATCGGCCTGCGCCTGCAGCCGGCCGCGGTTGAAGATCGGCAGCGACAGGTTCGGCCCGAAGCCCCAGGTCACGGCGTCCGAGGTGCTGCCGCCGGTGCGCACCAGGCCGATGCCGAGGTTGCCGTTCACGGTCAGTTGGGGCCAGCGCGCCGCGTCGGCCACGCCCACCTCGGCGGCGCTGGCCTGCAGGTCGCGCTCGGCGGCGGCGAGGTCGGGCCGCTGGGTCAGCGTGGCGGCGGGCAGGGTGCTCAGCGTGAACGCGGCCGGCTTCGGCAGTGTCGCGGTGCGTGGTGCGAGCCGTGTGCGCAGCGCGCGGGTGTCCACGCCGGTCAGCAGGACCAGCGCCTGGACCGTCAGGGTGCATTCAGTCTGCTGCACGGTGACGCGGTCACGGGCCTGCGCGGCGCTGGCCTGAATGAGGCGGGCATTGGCGGGGGCCTCGAAGCCCACGTCGGCTTTTTTCTGCACCAGCGCGCTGCTGCGGCCGAGCGAGTCGGCTTCGCGGGTGTAGAGCGCTGCCGCGGCTTCGCAGGCCCGCAGCGCCACATAGGTCTGGGCTACCTCCGCAGCCAGCGAGACCCGCGCCTCGTGCCAGCCGAGTTCGGCCTGCTCGGCGCGAGAGCGGGCGGCCTCGACGCCGTGGCGCACGCCGCCGAACAGGTCGATCTCCCAGCCGGCATCGACGACGGCGCTGGCTTGGCTGACGGTGGTGAAGTTCGTGGCCGCGGTCGAGCCGCGCTGCGCCTGAACATTGGCGCCGACCGTGGGCCAGCCGGCGGACGCCGCCACGCGCTGGCTGGCGCGCGCCTGCTGGATACGGGCCAGCGCCTGCGACAGCACAGGGTGGGCGGCCTGTGCCTCGCCGATCAGCGCGGGCAGCAGCGGATCATCGAACTGCGACCACCAGGCGCTGAGCTGGCCCGTCTGGCCGCCGTGGGGCAGGGGGGCGTGCCACGCGGGTGTGGCGACGGCGGGTGGGGGCTGGAGTGGTGTCGGCGTGCTGCAGCCAGCGAGCAGACCGAATGCCGCGAGCGCGGCGAGCTGGGACAGCTGTGAAAGCTGGAAACAGAATGAAAAACGGGCGCGCATTCGGTGAGCTTATCAACGAAAGCGCGCCCGCATGTGACGCAGTGGTTGCCGCCGCCGGGGGACGGTCGGCTGCGGACGCCTTACTTCTTGTCGCCGTCCTTCGGCAGGTCCTTGAAGGCGGCCATCGGATCCTCTTCCTTGGCCTTGTCGCCCGCGCCCTGCTGCATGGAACGGATCGCGTCGTCGTTGTTGTCCGACTTGGTGCCGCGGTCCACCTCCTGCAGCAGCTCGGTCGCCTTGCTCTCGTCCACCACGACCGGCTTGTCGAGGAAGGACGTCACCGTCGCCGGGAAGAAGATCACGACGACCACCAGCACGAGCTGCATGATCACCCAGGGGATCGAGCCCATGTAGATGTCGCGGGACTCGACCTTGCGCGGGATGGAGCCGTTCTTGAACAGCGTGTCCGAGATGCCGCGCAGGTAGAACAGCGCGAAGCCGAAGGGCGGGTGCATGAACGAGGTCTGCATGTTCACGCACAGCAGCACGCCGAACCAGACCAGATCAATGCCCAGCTTGTCCGCCACCGGGCCGAGCATCGGCAGGATGATGAACGCGATCTCGAAGAAGTCGAGGAAGAAGGCGAGGAAGAAGATGAACACGTTGACCACGAGCAGGAAGCCGACCTGGCCGCCCGGCAGACCCGTGAGCAGGTGTTCGATCCAGACGCCGCCGTCCACGCCGAGGAACACCAGCGAGAATATCCGCGAGCCGATCAGGATGAACACGACCATGGCGGTCAGGCGCATCGTGCCAAGAATGGCCTCCTGCAGCAGCGACCAGCTCAGGCGGCGGTGCAGGGCCGCCAGGACCAGGCCGCCGACGGCACCCATCGCACCGGCTTCGGTCGGCGTGCAGATGGCGGTGTTCATGCCGGGCAGGCCGCCCATGCTGCCCAGCACGGCGAAGATCAGCACGGCCGAGGGGATGATGCCGCGCAGGCACTTGGCCCACAGCGCCCAGCCCTGGAGGGTGCGCGCTTCCTTGGGCACGCCCGGCACCCATTCCGGCTTGAACTGGGCCACCAGGAAGGTGTAGGCGACGAAGATCAGGATCTGCAGGATCGACGGACCCCAGGCGCCCTTGTACATGTCGCCCACCGGCTTGCCGAGCTGGTCGGCCATCACCACCAGCACCAGCGACGGCGGCACCAGCTGCGTGATGGTGCCGGAGGCGGCCAGCACACCGGTCGCATAGCGCATGTTGTAGCCGTAGCGCATCATGACCGGCAGCGAGATCATCGCCATCGCGATGACCTGACCCGCCACGGTGCCGGTGATGGCGCCGAGGATGAAGCCGACGATGATCACCGAGTAGCCCAGGCCACCCTTGACCGGGCCGAAGAGCTGGCCCATCGAGTCGAGCATGTCCTCGGCCAGACCGCATTTCTCCAGCAGCGCGCCCATGAGCGTGAAGAAGGGAATCGCCAGCAGCAGGTCGTTCGAGAGGATGCCGAAGATGTTCAGCGGCACGTTCGACAGGAAGGCCTGCTGGAACCAGCCCATGTGGATCGCGTAGAGCCCGCAGCCCAGGCCCAGCGTTGCCAGCGAGAAGGCGACCGGAAACCCGATCAGCATGATGAGGATGAGCCCCAGGAACATCAGGGGCGGGAAGTGCTCCATGCTCATTGCAGGGGCCTCTCGTAGTGCGTGTCCATGTCGTACTGGTTGTTGAGCCAGGCCACCCGCTTGACGATTTCAGACAGCGCCTGCAGGCAGACCAGTCCGAACCCCAGCGGCAGCATGAGCACGGCCGGCCAGCGGATCAGGCCACCCGCGTTGCTCGACATCTCGCCGGACAGGAACCTGCTGAGGAATAGCTCCCACGTCATCCACGACATCAGCCCGATCACCGGCAGCAGCAGGACCACCAGACCGAACAGATCGACCAGAACTTGCGCACGCGCGGACAGGCGGCCGTAGAGCAGGTCGACCCGGACATGTTCATTCACCCGCAGCACCTGGGCCGCGCCCAGCATCACGCAGGCGGCGAAGAGGTACCACTGGATCTCGAGCCAGCCGTTCGAGCTGTTGTTGAAGAAGTAGCGGATCAGGGCATTGCCGGCGCTGATCAGGCACGAGGCGAGCACCGCCCATTTCGCCACCACGCCGAACAGGTCGGTGAGGCGGTCGACGGCATGGGCCAGAGACAGCAGGCGCTTCATCGAGGCGACTCCAGGCGGTCGCACGAACCGGTGCCGGCCGGGTCGCGGCCGGTGCGGTGCAGTGGTGTGGGGTGGTGGGGCACAGCGCAGGGTCTCCGTTTTTCAGGCCGTATCACACTTGAAAATCCCGATCTGGCACATCGGGTGTTACGACTACGCAGCACGAAGCGGCAGCACGCAGGATGGAGCACCCTGGCGTGCCACGCTGTCACCAACGGGCTCTGGAGCGGCCTCAGCCTGGCTGGGTCGCCGCCATGAAGAGCTTGGTGGACCGGGCGCCGCTGCGGCAGAAGCACAGCAGCGGGCGCGGCATCGCGGCGATCAGCGCGGCGAAGCGGGCGATCTCCTCGGGGCTCTGGTAGCCGCCGGCGACGGGCAGGTGGGCGTACTGCAGGCCGGCTGCGAGCGAGGCAGTCTCGACGGCGGCGCTGGTCGGCTGGTCCGGGCCGTGCTCGAAGTCGGGGCGGTTGTTGATCACGCTGCGGAAGCCGGCCGCGGCCACGTCGGCCATGGCGGCGGGCGTGAGTTGCGGCGAGACGCAGACGTCGGCGGCGATGCGCTGGATCGGCAGGGAAGTGCTCATGGTGTGGCTCCGGAAGTACGCGGCAAAGTGCCCGTCATTTTGTCAGCGCGCGCTTGACGGCGGCGGAGACCAGTCCCATGTCGGCGTTGCCGGCCAGACGCTGCTTCACCGCGCCCATGACCTTGCCCATGTCGCCGGGGCCCGTGGCGCCCAGCTCGGTGACGATGGCCTGCACGGCGGCGTCGATCTCGTCGGCGCTCAGGCGCTTCGGCAGGTAGGCCTCCAGCACCACGAGTTCGGCGCTTTCCTTGTCGGCCAGATCCATGCGGGCCGCTGCGGTGAACTGGGTGATCGAGTCCTTGCGCTGTTTGATCAGCTTGTCGACGATGGCGACCACGTCGGCGTCCGACAGCGTCACGCGCTCATCGACTTCCTTCTGCTTGCACGCGGCCAGCAGCAGGCGGATCGTGCCGAGGCGGGCCGTGTCCTTGGCGCGCATGGCGGTCTTCATGTCGTCGGTGATCTGGTCCTTGAGGCTCATGGGGGCATCCTGTGCGGACCGGGAGGGTCCTGAATACATCGGTTCCGGAAACGACAAAACCCGCAACGGCGTCCCGCGCGGGTTCTGGACTTTCGTCGAACGCTGGTGGCATCTGCACAGCGCGCTGTGCAGAGTACACCGGGTTCAGTACAGCCGCTTGGGCAGCTGCATCGAGCGCACGCGCTTGTAGTGGCGCTTGACGGCGGCAGCCTTCTTGCGCTTGCGCTCGGCCGTGGGCTTCTCGTAGAACTCGCGAGCGCGCAGGTCAGGCAGCAGGCCCAGCTTTTCGATGGTGCGCTTGAAGCGACGCAGTGCAACGTCGAACGGCTCGTTTTCCTTGACTCGGATGGTCGTCATGAACTGAAAGATCCTTCGGTTTATGCCCTCGGTGGCCGACGCGGGGTTCCGGAAACCCTGGTGTCGCCGACTCGAACAGGCTTCTTTGCCAGCAAAGCCTTGGATTATAGGTGAGTTTGCTGGAGCTGGTGGAAATCAATCAGCTTGTCGCGCAAGCGTCCGCGCAGGCGGCGGCACTCGCCCAGGCCCACTGGAAGTTGTAGCCGCCCAGCCAGCCCGTGACATCGACCACCTCGCCGATGAAGTGCAGGCCCGGCACGCGCTTGCTCTCCAGCGTCTGCGAGCTGAGTTCGCGGGTGTCGACGCCGCCGGCCATCACTTCAGCCTTCTTCCAGCCTTCATCGCCGGTCGGCGTCACGTCCCAGGCGCGGGCGCGCTGGGCCACCGCCTGCAGGTCCTTGTCTTTGCAGTCGGGCATCGGGCGCTGGGCATCCAGACCGGCGCCCTGCAGCCAGGCCTCGGCCAGTCGCGTGGGCAGCAGGGCGGCGAATTCGTTGCCGAGCTGGCGCCGCGAAGACTGCTTGGCGGCCAGCAGCCGCGCGCCGAGGTCGACGCCGGGGGCCAGATCGATCTGCAGCGCCTGGCCGGGGCGCCAGAAGCTGGAGATCTGCAGCACGGCTGGGCCGCTCAGGCCGCGGTGGGTGAACAGCAGGTCTTCGAGGAAGGTGGTGCGCGCCTTGCCGCTGCCGGTGGAGATGCCGACCGGCAGTGCCACACCCGACAGCGCCGCATACGGCGCCCACTGCACCGGATCGAAGGTCAGCGGCACCAGCGCCGGACGCGGCTCAATCAGGGTGTGGCCAAACTGTTTCGCGATGCGCAGGCCGAAATCGGTCGCGCCGATCTTGGGCACGGGCAGGCCGCCGGTGGCAATCACCAGCCGCGATGCCTGCACGGGGCCGGCATCGGTATCGAGTTCGAACCCGCCAGCCTCACCACTGCGCTGCCGGATCGCCTTCACACCACAGGGCTGGCGCCGCACCACGCCACCCGTGTCGCACTCGCGCAGCAGCATCGTGATCAGGTCCTCGGCGCTGCGGTCGCAGAAGAGCTGGCCCTTGTGCTTCTCGTGGAAGGCGATGCCGTGGCGCTGGACGAGTTCGATGAAGTCGCCCGGGGTGTAGCGGGCCAGCGCCGAGCGGCAGAAACGGGGGTTGTCCGAGAGGAAGTTCGCCGGCGTGACATCGCGGTTGGTGAAGTTGGCGCGGCCACCGCCGGAGATGCGGATCTTCTCGGCGACTTTGGGGCTGTGGTCGAGCAGCAGCACCCGCTGGCCGCGCTGGCCGGCACGACCGGCGCAAAAAAGGCCGGCGGCGCCGGCCCCAACGATGACGACGTCAAAGGTTTCCATGGGGCGGGATTATCCGCGCCCCAGGAGCGTGGAGGTCAGACGCGCTGCCAGGCCAGATTGGCGCGCGCGAACATGGCCTTCAGCTCGCCCTTTTCGCCCAGCGTGTTCAGGCCCGCCTGCAGCGCTTCGGCCAGATCGGTGGCTTCCTTCTTGACGGCCATGCCAACCGCCCAGCCGTCCTTCGGCGCCCGCGGCATCGGGATCGGCGCGATCGCGAAACGCGGATCGCCACGCAGCACGGACTCGATCTCCGAACGCAGGCCCGCCGCCGCGGCGACCTCGCCGCGCTGCAGCATCCGCGCCGCCGCCACACCGTCGTCGACCTTGGTGATCAGCTTCTCGCGCAGGGCGCCGTCGTCGGCGCCGATCATCAGCCAGCCGGCCAGCGAGAGGCCCGGCACCGCCGAGCGCACCTGGCGCAGCGGCTCCAGGGAGTCCAGTTGGGGCAGCTTGACCAGATCGCGGGCGACCACGACCCGCTCGCGCCAGTACGGCCCGAAGATGCTGACCTTCGGGTTGTCCTGCATCAGCGGGCGGTCGACCGGGACGTGCAGCATCACGTCGGCCGGACCGTAGCCGAGGTAGTGGCCCTTCCAGACCATGTTGCGCAGGTCGTCGTTCATGTTGTCGTCGGCCGGGAAGGGCAGCAGCGACACCTCGACGCCCAGCGTGCCCGCCAGTGCCTTGGCCAGCTCGATCTCGATGCCCTGGCCCTTGACATGGAACGGCGGCAGGTCGTTGTAGATGCCGACGGTCAGGCGGCCGCGTTCACGCACGCGGGCCAGTCCAGTCTTGTCCTCGGCGTGGGCGCTGCCGACGCCGAGCAGGCCGCCGAGCGCGCCCAGCGCCAGCGTCGAGGTCTTGCCGAGGAAGGCGCGGCGGTCGTGCGCCTTGTCGTTGTTGGAGTGGCTCATGTCTGTCTCCTGGTCCGCGCTGCAGGCGGCGGGCGGTGGTCTGGGGTCTGGAAAACGGGCGAGGCCCGGAGCCGGATTCTGTCAGTGAACCCGTGCTACGGACCTCGTGAAGACGCCGGCAGGGTCAGGGCAGCGGCTTTTCGCGGCGGGTTTCCAGGTAGGACTTGATGGCCCACATGGCTTCCTGGCTGAACACGCCTTCGAACGGAGGCATGTAGACCGCGCCATTGCGTACCTTGCCGTGGCGGAGGCTGCTCAGGTAGTAGTCGTCCATTTCCTTGACGCAGGCATTGCGCTTTTTCTCGTCCTTCATTGGGGCGCAATCGTTGTCGAGCTTGCGCAGGTCGGGGGCGATGCCGCCCGAGATGGCTTCGAGGCCGTGGCAGCGTGCGCAGTTCTGGTTGAAGGCAGAGGAGCCGATGGCCGCGGCCTTGTCGTTCTTGCGGTACGGGTTTTCAGCGCGCCAGTCGGCGCCCAGTTGTGGCAGGCTGGTCGTGTCCACGGCCTGTGGTGTCACATCGCCGTGGGCCATGGCCGGGCCACCGGCCACGGCACAGAAAGCGGCCAGGATTGCTGCGCGGAAGAGGTTGCCTCGTGCCATTCGTTGTCTCCAGAGAGTGTCTGTTCAAAGGGGGTTGGCATCGTTTCTGCAATCGCTGTGCCAAGCACGGACAAGGTCCCGGATACGGCCTTGAAACAAGGGTCTGTCCGGAGGTGGTACGCCGTAGTTGCTTCGAAATTGCGCGGCAGCTCGGGAGATTTTCCACCGCTGTGACAGCCGCAACGGCTAACGTGTGCGAATAGATGACAGTGACAGTCGGACGACAATGGGGTGGTCCGGCAGCGCTGATTGGCAGAGTAGACAGGAGACAAGACCATGGCAGGACCCTACACACCCGCTTCGGCAGGGTTGCGGTTGCGTGCGACGCAGGGCGATGTGCGCCGGCCGATCGCGTCGGCGCTGCCACTGGACCACACCCACGTCTCGAAGATCGACAACTCGCACGAGCGCTGCGCCGCCCTCGGCCTGTCGCGCATCGAGCGCCTGGACTTCTCCCCGCTCGGCCGCTCGGACCTGGTCGTGGCCCGCGAGCGCAACCAGCGCCTCTACGCCCACGCCGCGCCGGTCATGGAGATGCTGTTCGAGCAGATCGTCAACAGCGACTCGATGGTGGTGTTGTGCGATGCCACCGGCACGATCATCCATTCGATCGGCGACCACGACTTCCTGACCCGCGCCTCGAAGGTCGCGCTGCAGCCCGGCGTGAACTGGTCCGAGCAGTCCAAGGGCACGAACGCGGTCGGCACGGCGCTGATCGAGGAATCGCCCACGCTCGTCCATGCGGACGAGCACTACATGCACGCCAACCACTTCCTGACGTGCTCGGCCGCGCCGATCCTCGATCCGCGCGGCAACATTCTCGGCGTGCTGGATGTGTCCGGCGACCAGCGCACCTACCACCAGCACACGATGGGGCTGGTGAAGATGAGCGCGCGGATGATCGAGAACCACTGGCTCACCGACGATTACCGCAACGTGATGCGCCTGCATTTCCACAGCCGCGTCGAGTTCATCGGCACGCTGATGGAGGGCATCCTCGCGGTGAGTCAGGACGGCAAGCTGGTGGGCGCCAACCGCGGCGCGCTGGAGCAGCTGGGCCTGAGCGGGGCGGCGCTGCGCATGCATTCGCTGTCCACGCTGTTCGGCACCAGCGTGTCGGCGCTGGTGGACCGCTTCCGCTCGCCGCTGGCACAGCCGCAGCCGGTCGAGCTGTCGAACGGCCGTCAGTTCCACGTGCATGCCCGCTTCAACTGGCCGGTGTGGCATGGCATGGAGGCGGCTTCGCCGGTCAGTGATGTCGTGCCCACCCACGAGACGCAGGGAGCGTCGGCGCCGGCGCGCGAGCCGTCCGCCCGACCGCCTGCAGCATCGACCGAGCGTGCCGGTCTGGCCAGCCTGATCACGGGCGATGCGCAGGTCGGCACGCTGGTGGACAAGATCCGCCGCGTCATCAACCGCGACATTCCCATCCTCATCCTGGGCGAGACCGGCACGGGCAAGGAACTGCTGGCCCGTGCCATCCACCAGGACTCCGAACGCGCCCGCCAGCCTTTCGTGGCGGTGAACTGTGCCTCGATCCCCGAGACGCTGATCGAGGCCGAACTGTTCGGCTACGAGGAAGGTGCGTTCACCGGCGCCCGGCGCAAGGGGGCGGTGGGCAAGCTGGTGCAGGCCAACGGCGGCACGCTCTTCCTGGACGAGATCGGCGACATGCCGCTGACGCTGCAGGCGCACCTGCTGCGCGTGCTGCAGGAGCGTCAGGTCACGCCGCTGGGCAGCGCCAAGGCGGTGTCGGTGGACGTGATGCTGGTGTGCGCCACGCACCGCAACCTGCGCGAGATGATCGAGCAGAAGACCTTCCGCGAGGACCTGTACTACCGCCTGAACGGGCTGGCCGTGCGCCTGCCACCGCTGCGCGAGCGCACCGACCTGATGCCGCTGATCGAGCGCATCCTGGAGCGCGAGAACCCGGACCGCCGCCTGCGCCTGAACCCGGACGTGCTGCGCTTGTTCCAGGGCTACCAGTGGCCGGGCAATGTGCGCCAGCTGTTCAACGTGTTGCGCACCGCCAGCGTCATGGCGTCCGGGGATGCGGTGATCAGCCGCGACCACCTGTCGGACGACTTCATCGACGACGCCCGCCAGGCCTCGGCGCAACGCCCGGCGGTGGCCATGCAGGCGCCAGAGCCGGAGCCGGTGCAGCGGATGGCGCCGCTCGACGCCACACCTGTGTCCCCGGCCGCTGGCTTTCCCGTGGACGATCAGGCAGGCCGCTCGCTGGAAGACATCGAGCTGCAGTCCATCCAGCGTGCCGTGGATGCGGCGGGCGGCAACATCTCCGTGGCGGCCAAGCAGCTGGGCATCAGCCGCAACACCATCTACCGCAAGCTGCGCTGGAAAACGCCGCGCTGAGCGTCCGCGCTGGCGCTGGCGTCACTGGCTGCTGCTGGCCGCGGGTGTCAGCGGTGCCGCCATCCAGCGGGCTTCGGCCTCGCGCCAGACGTGCTGCCAGTTGAGCTGGTGGCGCAGGCTCTGGTTGACCACGTCGGACACGCCGGGCAAGGCCGGTGCCGGATCCGACTCCGGCGCGCCGCGGGCCTGTGCGTCGTCGATGGCGGACCGCAGGGCCTGCAGATAGCGCAGGTGCGCGGCTGCCGCTGCTGCTGGCAGCACGGGGCCCTGTTCAGGCACCCACCGCGCGTCCTCGGTCACGTCGGCGGCCAGCTGCTGCCAGGCGCGTTCCAGGGAGTCGGTGTCAGCGTCCCGCAGATCGGGTGCGCCATCGGCCCAGAGCAGGCCGTGGGCGGTGCGCAGGTGGGCGCGTGGCAGTGACCAGAGCGTGACGGACGTGTCGCCGGAGCGTTGCAGCCGCTGCCAGCGCAGCGGCCCGAGCGTGCCGCGTTCGCCCTGCAGGCGGTGGTCGGGCAGGGCGATCTTGGCGTCGGCGAGATCGGTGGCGGCCGCCCCCAGGCGCAGGCGCAGGCGCTCGATGCAGCGTGGGCAGCGCTCCCGCATCGCGCCGGCCACGTCCTCGTGCGCCCAGCGCCGGGCGCCGACCAGTCCGGCCTGTCCCAGCACCAGTTCCGGCCGCGGCCATGGCGCGATCACGTCCGTCACCCGCCGTCCGCTGATGCGCTGGAGCTGGCAGTTCAGTGCCCGTGCGTAGGCGATCGACGGCCCGCTGCCGACCAGCCAGAGCCGGCGGCCCTCGCGCACGGCCAGCAGGTTGGAGATGGCGCCTCGGTTGTCTGCCGTGGTGTCGCCCGGTGCGCCGGGAATCAGCCAGACACCGGGTGCGGCGGACTGCACCCGGATCGCCGGTCCGGGGCAGGCATTGGCCGCCCACGCCGGTCCGGCCAGCAGCAGCAGGGCGGCCGTGGCGACATGGCACACCGTCGATGTCCAGTTCCGTTGCATTGGGGTTGCCCCTGTGTCAGGTTTGAAACGATGCTGTTCCGCAATGGAGCAACTTGCTTCCATGGCGCCAGCCACCGCCGAAATCGAAGACGTTCCGAGCCTGGAGAGGCGCCGCGCCCGCCTGTAGCAGCCCGGAACCGCGGTTCACGTGCACGTCAATCATCGGCATGGCTCTTGCAAAAAACGGACGAGGCGGCTGTATGCAGTCGCGTGTTCACTGTGAAGACCATGAGGGGGGACTTCATGAAACTGGTAGTACTCAAAGGCGGCGACGAAGCCGTGCCACTGGCCCAGTGCGCCCGGGCAGGGCCGAACTCGACCCGTGCGCCGGGTGCGGTGGCCTTGTCAGGCGATGGCCTGCATTGGGTGCTGATCAATGTGTCGCCTTCGGTGGCGACGCAGCTGTCGACCGATGCCCGCCTGCTGCGGCATCCAGGTCTGCCGGACGCGGCCGTGCGTGCCGTCGTGCTGACGGATGCGCAGGTGGACCATGTCACCGGCCTACTGAGCCTGCGCGATGGTGCGCCCATCCATCTCTACGCGACGCCGGCGGTGTTCGAGGAACTGACGCACGCGCTGCCCGTGCTGCCGCTGCTGGAGCACTACTGCGGCGTGCAGTGGCACGTCATCCCGGTGGCGGGTGAGTCGCGCGAGGCGGTGTTCCACATCGAGGGGCAGCCCACGCTCGAATTCACGGCGGTCGCGACCGACGGTCCCCTGCCGCGCCACGCTGCGCAACCCGCGTCGGGTGGGGTGGGTGAAACCATCGCGCTGGCCGTGCGGGATCTGGTGACCGGGCAGCGCTTCTTCTGCGCGCGCAGTCTGGCGGCCGCCGGCTTCGAGGCGGTCGAGTGGATGCAACAGGCCGACTGCCTTTTGCTTGGAGACGACCGGGTCGACGTCTGGCCGGACGACGGCGATCCGGGAGCGCTGGGTGGTCTGGGCATGCTGGCGCAGCTCGACCGGGTCGGCGCACGCCGCAAGGTGCTGATGGCCATGCCGGACTGGGATGCCGGCCCCGTCCGGCTGCACGGTGAGCTGGCGCGGCACGGCGTGGAGCTGGCCGCGGACCGGATGGAGATCGATCTCTGAACGCCAATTGGAACAATCTGGCCGCGCGCCTCGGTGTAAGTCCGGGCACGACGCCGCTTGCTCGCCCCTGTACAACGCAGGCTGTGCCATTTCCCACACCGATCCACTGCCCATGCTGCGTCTCAACGGTCTGATCAAGCGCTACGGCGACCGCACGGCCTTGGCCGGCCTGACGCTGGCGCTGCCCGCGGGCCAGTTTGTGGCGCTTCTGGGCCCGAACGGCGCCGGCAAGTCCACGCTGTTCCAGGTGCTCACGGGCCTCTTTGTGGCCGACGAGGGCGAGGTCGAGGTGGCCGGGCAGTCACTGCGCCATTCGGCGGTGCGGGCGCTGCGCGACATCGGCGTGGTGTTCCAGCAGATGTCGCTGGACCTGGACCTGTCGGTGGAGCGCAACCTGCGCTTCCACGCCGATCTGCATGGCCTGCCGAAGGCGGTGGCGACCGAGCGCATCCAGTCCGGCTGTGTGGCGCTCGGCATCGACAAGGACCTGGCGCGCCAGGTGCGCGAGTTGTCCGGCGGCAACCGGCGCAAGGTGGAACTGGTGCGGGCGCTGCTGCACCGGCCGAAGGTGGTGCTGATGGACGAGCCGACCGTCGGCCTCGATCCCAAGTCCCGCCGCGACCTGATGACCGCCATCCGCGCCGACGTCGCCGAGCGGCAGAGCACGGTGCTGTGGGCCACCCATCTGGTCGAAGAGGCCGAGGCAGCAGACCGCGTGGTCGTGCTGCACAAAGGCAAGCTGCTGGCCGACGGCACGCCGGCCGACGTGACTGCGGCGCTGGGCGGCGGCGGGCTGGAAGAAGCCTTCATCCGCGCCACGGCCCGGTGAACGCCTGAACAACATTCTGGAGACGACGATGAACAACAAGCTTGTGTCCAAGCGCAGCCTGCTGGGCGCCGCGATGGTGGCGGTGTCCCTGCTGGCGCAGGCGCAGACCGCCTACGTGTCCAGCGAGAAGGACCACACGCTGACCGTGATCGATCTGAAGACGATGGCGGTCACCGGCACGGTGCCGACCTGCAAGCGCCCGCGCCACGTGCAGCTCACCTCGGACAGCAAGAAGCTGATGGTCGCCTGCGGCGAGTCGAACGCGGCGGACGTGATCGACCTGGTCACGCGCAAGTCGGTCGGCCGTCTGGCGATCGGCGAAGACCCCGAAGCCTTCGACCTGTCGCCGGATGGCAAGACGCTCTACATCTCGCAGGAAGACGACGCGGCCCTGGGCTTCTTCGACATCGCCAGCGGCAAGTTCACCCGCACGGTCGAGGTCGGCAAGGAGCCGGAAGGCGTGAAGGCGTCCCCCGACGGCAAGCTGGTCTGGGTTACCTCCGAGGTGGCGAACATGGTCCACGTCATCGACGCGGCCACCGGCAAGGTGGTGAAGAACGTCAAGGTCGGCAAGCGCCCGCGCCGCCTGGCGCTGACGCCGGACGGCAGTCAGCTCTGGGTGACCAACGAGATGTCGGCCAGCGTCAGCATCATTTCGACCAAGGATTGGTCGGTGACGGACACGGTCAAGTTCGAGGTCAAGGGCGCACGTTCGACCGACATCACGCCCGTGGGCATCACGATGACGAAGGACGGCAAGCAGGCCTTTGTTGCGCTCGGCCGCGCCAACCATGTCGCCTTTGTCGACGTGGCCAGCCACAAGACGACCGCGCTGGCGCTGGTCGGCAAGCGGGCGTGGAACGTCACGCTCGACAAGGCCGAGAAACAGCTGCTGGTGGTCAACGGCCTGTCGGACGACGTCACGCTGGTCGATGTCGCGACGGCCAAGCCGCTCAAGAGTCTGCCGGTGGGCCGCGTGCCGTATGGCGCGGTGATCGTCGAATGAAGCGCCCGGTGTTCGCCGCGCTGCTGGCTGGCGCTGCCCTTGGATCTGCGCAGGCGGCGACCTTCAAGCTGACCCTGCTCGTCCCCGCCGACGACCCGCGCCTGGAGCGCAGCCGCACCGAGCGCGCCTACCTCGGCCACCCGGGCGGCCCCGCCGCGGATGGGCTGCAGGTGGCGCTGAAGGAGGCGAAGTTCGAGCTGGAGGCCGCCGGTGCGGTGCTGACGCTGGACACCGTGCCGGTCGCCAACGCCGCCGCGGCCAAGGACGCCGCGCAGAAGGCGGAGAAGGGCGGCGCCGCCGTCGTGCTGACCGACCTGCCCGCCGACTGGACGCTGGCTGCGGCCGACGCCGTCAAGCTGCCCGTGATGAACCTGGGCGACGCCAGCGACCGCCTGCGCGAGCAGGACTGCCGACCGCGCCTGCTGCACCTGCTGCCCAGCGAACGGATGCGCACCGACGCGCTGGCGCAGACGCTGTCGGCGGCCCGCTGGAGCCAGGTGTTGCTGCTGACCGGCCCGTCACCCGCAGACGCCCAGCGCAGCGCCACCGCGCAGGCCTCGATCAAGCGCTACGGCCTGAAGCTGGCGGCGAGCAAGCCCTTCAAGCTCTCGGCCGATCCGCGCGAGCGGGATCTGGCGAACCTGAAGCTGCTGACCGGCAACGCCACCTACGACGTGGTCTGGGTGGTGGACAGCGATGGCGAGTTCGCCCGCACGCTGCCTTACCGCACCAGCCTGCCGCGCCCCGTGGTGGGCGATGCGGGGCTGACGGCGTTGGCGTGGTCGTCGCAGTTCGACCGCTTTGGTGCGCCGCAGGTGTCGCGCCGCTTTGCCAAGACCACCGGCCGCCCGATGACCGCGCACGACTGGGCGTCGTGGATGGCCGGCAAGGCCATCGTCACCGCAGCCACCGAAGTGCCCAAGGGACCGGTGGCCGCCTTCGCCAAGGCGCTGAATGAACTCGAATTCGACGGCTCCAAGGGCACGCCGATGAGTTTCCGCGCCTGGGACGGCCAGTTGCGCCAGCCCATGCTGCTGACGGACGGGCAGGGCGTCGTCGCGATGGCGCCGGTCGAGGGCGTGCTGCACCCGAAGAACAACCTCGACACCCTCGGCGTCGATGCACCCGAAAAACTCTGCAAGGTGGCCCGCCCATGAACCTCGGCCATGCCCTGCAGGCCATGCGCGCCATCGTCTGGCGCGAGATCGCCAAGTTTGCCCGCCAGACCGGCCGGCTGGTGTCGGCGCTGGTGCGGCCGCTGCTGTGGCTGGCGGTGTTCGCGGCGGGTTTTCGCAATGTGTTCGGCATGGCGATCGCCGAGCCGTATGACACCTACATCCCCTACGACGTCTACATCGCGCCCGGCCTGGTCGGCATGGTGCTGCTGTTCAACGGGATGCAGTCCAGCCTGGCGATGGTCTATGACCGCGAGATGGGCCTGATGCGCCTGCTGCTGACGGCGCCGCTGCCGCGCCCGTGGATCCTGTTTTCCAAGCTCACCGCCACGGCCGTGCTCTCGCTGGCGCAGGCGCTGGCCTTTGTCGTGATCGCGCGGCTGATCGGCACCGAGCTGCCGCTGATCGGCCCGCAGACGCCGCAGCTGCTGCTGGCGGCGGTGTGCAGCGCGCTGATGCTGGGCGCGCTCGGGCTGCTGCTGAGCGTGCACATCAAGCAGCTGGAGAACTTCGCCGGCACCATGAACTTCGTGATCTTCCCGATGTACTTCATGTCCACCGCGCTCTACCCGCTGTGGAAGCTGGAGGAGTCGGGCGCCGGCTGGGTCTACCAGATCGCGCGCTTCAACCCCTTCACGCACGCCGTCGAGTGGATGCGCTTCGCGATGTACGGCAAGGACGCGGGCCTGTCGCCGTGGATCGTGCTGGGGACGCTGGCGCTGTGCTTCGCCGCGGCGAGCTGGGGGTATGACCCGCAACGCGGCTTCGGTGCACTGACCAAGCGCGGCGGCGGAGGTCCGGCATGACGGCGTTGACGAAACTGTGGCGCGCCGCGGGCGGGCAGGGTCAGGTCGACGAGCCGCTGCTGCTGGAGTGGTGCACGCTCGGCGGGCTGCTGGTGTTCGCGACCTGGCTGCTCGGGATGCGCGGGGTGTGGCACCTGCTGCTGAGTTCCGACCCGACCGGGCTGACGCTGGTGATCATCGTGGTCTTCGTCGCCTCGACGCTGTGGTGCGGCAGCCGCTCGCGGGAGCTGCAGCGCCAGCGCCGGCTGATGACGCTGGCGATGTCGACCCGGCACGAGGGGCTGGTCGGCGTCGAGGGCTGGGCGGCTGAATACTGGTCCGCACTGGCCGCTGCGCCGCGCGATGCCGGGGCGCCGCTCGATCTGCTGATGGACCAGGCGCAAGGCCCGCACCACACCGCGTGGTGGGTCAACGGCATCCAGCTCAAGCTCGGCCTGCTCGGCAAGGTGATCGGCTTCTCGATCCTGGCGATCCAGATCGGGCAGATGCAGAGCTTCGACGCCACGCAGTCGCAGGACCTGCTGCGCAGCCTGACCTCCGGGCTGGGCGTGGCGCTGCTGACGACGATGGTCGGGCTGGTCGGCAACATCGTGCTCGGCCTGCAGCTCACCCGGCTGGACCGCTACGCCGACGCCCTCATCAGCGACTGCCAGCGCGCCGGTCTGACGATCGGCCGCGACGCCGGCCGCGGGGGCTGACGGCGTGGCCACGCGCGGCGGGCGGGGCCGCTCCGGCGGGCGGGAGGCGGAGGTCGATCCCTTCTACGACATGTTGTTCAACATGCTGATCGCCTTCGTCTTCTGTTTCATCATCGCGCTGCTGGCGATGAACCCGAAGGCGCTGAAGACCGGCGACATCCCGGCCAAGGCCGAGTACATCATCACCGTGTCCTGGCCGGACATGAACCCCAACGACATCGACACCTGGGTGCAGGACCCCGGCGGCAACCTCGTCTGGTTCCGCGCCCGCGAGGCCGGGATGATGCACCTGGACCGGGACGACCGCGGGCTGTCGAACGACACCATCGTCGTCAACGGCCAGAAGATCATCAACCCGATCAACCAGGAAGTGGTGACGCTGCGCGGCATTGCCCCGGGCGAGTACACCGTCAACGCGCACTACTACGACACCAAGGACGGCCAGCCGGTGACCGCCACGGTGTCGGTGCTGAAGGTGAATCCGCGGGCCGAGATCGCCTATTACGGACAGGCCACGATCGCGCGCAAGGGCGATGAGGCCACGCTGGTGCGCTTCACGCTGCTGCCCGATGGCAGCGTGGGCAGCGTCAACACGCTGCCGCGCACGCTGGTCCAGCGCCTGTGACGCGGGCCGACGACAACAAGGACAGGAGCAACGAGACATGACACTCGCGGTGGTTTTGGGGTTTGTGGTGCTGGCGACGCTGGCTGTGCTGGCGCTGCTGTGGTCGCGCTGGCCGGTGTGGCTCAAGGGGCTGCTGGTGGCCGGCGTCTGCGTGTTCTATTTCTGGGCCGACGAGGCGATCCACCAGATGTGGGGCTGGCCGAGCACGGACGCGCTGCCCGAGCGCTTCGTGCTGCTGGCCGCGGTGTTCGACGAGCCGACGACCAAGTCGTCGGGCGCACTGTTCGTCTGGGTGCAGGCGCTGGAAAACGGCAAGCCGGTCAAGGCGCCGCGTGGCTACCAGCTGCCCTACGCCAAGGACCTGCACGCGCTGCTGAATGAGGGCATCAAGAAGTCCCGCCAGGGCGTCACCCAGCTGGGCACCACCGAGCCGAAGGCCGGCAAGCGGGGCCTGAACTGGCTGCGGCCCGGCTCGGACGAGCAGGTGGTGAAGATCCGCGACCTGCCGGTGCCGCAGCTGCCCGAAAAATGAAGCACGCCGCCCTGCGCCTTGCCGCGGCTGTCGGCACCTCCGTCCTCGCGCTTGGCGTGCTCAGTGGCTGTGGCCGCTCGGCGCCGGGGGCGTCCTACTTCCCGCTGGAGTCCGGCCACCGCTGGACCTACCGCCTGAGCAGCGAGTGGGAGAACAGCACCGTCGAGCGCGAGACCGTCGTGCTCAGCAACGAAGGCAGCGACCGAACGCTCGACTCCGGCACGGCCTTCCGCCGCCACAGCGACTCCGGCATCGACTACTGGCTGCGCGCGGACGACACGGGCGTCTACCGCGTCGCCACCAAGAGCGACCTGGAGGACGCGCCCAAGCCCGATCCGCAGCCGCGCTACGTGCTGAAGGCGCCGATTGCGGTCGGCACCAACTGGCCGGCCTCGACGACGACCTACCTGCTGCGCAGGCGCAATGATTTCCCGCCCGAGATCCGGCACAGTCACCCGGCGGTGCCGATGGTCTACACGATCGCGGCGCTGAACCAGAAGGTCGAGACGCCCGCGGGCGCGTTCGACGGCTGCGTCAAGGTCCAGGGCGAGGCGAAGCTGAAACTGTTTTCCGACCCTGTCAAAGGCTGGCAGGACATGCCGCTGACGACGCTGGAGTGGTACTGCCCAGGCGTCGGCCTCGTGCGCGTGGAGCGCAGCGAGCCGGCCAATTCGACCTTTCTGCTGGGCGGCGTGATGAAGATGGAGTTGATGTCATGGGAATGATGAGCCGCCGGCAGGTGCTGGGCGCGTTGAGTGCCGCGGCCTTCGGGCCGGTCAGCGCCAAGGTGATGGCCCAGCCGAGCGAGCGTTTTCCGACACGGCCGATCACGCTGTGGGTGCCGTGGCCGGCCGGAGGGGCCACCGATCTGACGATGCGCCTGCTGGCCGAACTGGCCGGGCGCCAGCTGGGCCAGCGGGTGATCGTGGACAACCGCGCCGGGGCGGGCGGCACGCTGGCGATGCCGGTGCTGCAGCAGGCCGCGCCCGACGGCTACACCATCGCGCAACTGCCGCAGCCCGTGCTGCGTGCGCCGCACATCCAGAAGGTGCTCTGGGACCCGATCCGCGACACGACGCCGATCATCCAGATCTCGGGCGTGACCTTCGGCGTGCTGGTGCCGGGTGGCAGTGCGCTGAAGTCGCTGGACGATGTGTTCGCCTGGGCCAAGGCGCATCCGGGCGAGCTGACGGTGTCGACCAACGGGGTGGGCACGACGCCGCACGTGGTGTTCGACGAGCTGTGCGCCAAGCGCGGGCTGACGTACGTGCATGTGCCGTACAAGGGCACGTCCGAGCAGATGCTGGCGGTGTCGTCGGGGCAGGTGATGGTCGGCATCAACTCCAACGGGTTCGCACCGTTCGTCGATTCCGGGCGGCTGCGCCTGCTGGCCACCTTCGGCGAACACCGCACGAAGCGCTGGCCGACGGTGCCGACGCTGAAGGAGCTGGGCCTGGGCATCGTCGCCACGTCACCGTACGGGCTGGTCGGGCCGCGGGGGATGTCGCCGGCGGTGGTCGCGGTGCTGCACGATGCGTTCAAGGCCGCGATGAATGATCCGGCGCACATCGCCGAGCTGGCGAAATACGACCAGGAACTGACTTACCTTGACGCCGAGGACTATGGGCGCAGTCTCAAGGAGGGGTTTGCGGCGGAGAAGAGGGCGGTGGAGAGGTTGGGGTTGAATAAGGGGGGGTGAGTTTCGGGGATTGTTTTGTGGTTTCTTTGTCTGGATAACGTTTGAGTTGGCCCGCATTTAGCGCCCGACCGATTGCCGACCAATCATTCTTGCGAGCGTGATCGTCTGGTGCAAACGAGATTTCATCGAACCATCTGAACCCAACTGCCTTGCGCGGTGTGCCATCACGCTTCGGCGTGGCTATGTACTTCTCATAGATCGCGGTGACACGAGCCGCCAAGCCCTCGCAAGTGTAGACATAGAAATCCGGTAGATGGGTTTCGTGCAGATTTACCAAGACAATGAATTGCCCTTTTGACTTGGTTGCGTTCGCGATGTCCGCACCCAACTTCCAGCCAAGCTTATTATGAATGGATCGCGTCTTGACTTGGATCGTGACGCTCGCCGATCCGTCGAGTGCGGTAGCGACGACATCAAACAGTGGATTGTTCTTAGGTGTGAGCACGGCAAGCATGCCTTGGCGACATAGCTCAGCGCAAACGTAGTACTCGCCTGCAGCGCCAATTAAATTCAACTGTGACATGGACTTCCCCGATGCGGGCTAACTCAATATGGACGTCACGCCCTGCTGGCGTAACAGCCTGAATGCTGAGTATTAGCTTGCCAATTGCAGGACGTAAGTCCGCGCCTGGGTTGAATTTTCTCTCTGTCTTGCATGGTTTCCCTCCCGTAAAAACTGGCTCAAAGCCTGGATGTCGATGCACGCAGCGCGCTCAAGCGTGGCGGCTCTTGCCTGATGAAGTCGAGCGGCCAGCAGGCAAGTGCGCTGCGGCGCTCAGCGCCTGCTCGGCCCATTTGTTCAAGCTGATTCCGCTCCGAGCGGCTGCCTTGAGCGCCGCGGCGTGAACGGTGGGGGCGACCCGCAGCATGATCTTGCCGCTGGCTGGCTTCTCGGGCGGGCTGTCCAACTGGGCACAGGCGGCGATGTAGTCGTCCACCACCATGTGGAAGTTGGATTCGAACTCGCCGACGGACTCGCCGTGAAAAGACAGGATGTCATCGATGTCCAGCACACGGCCGACGATGATCTTGTCGTCCGGATCGAAGGTCATGCTGGTGGTGTAGCCGCGGTACGAGAGGGTGTTGCTCATGGTCCGATCTCCAGGCGTTGCAGAAACTCGCGCACGGCCTTGACCCGGTAGCGTAGCGCTTCCTTTCCAGGGTGAGGGCGATGCAGCGTGGCTTTGCGCCCCTGGTGTTCGAAGGTGAGGGAAGACCCTGGACCTTCCACCACACGATAGCCCAGCGCAACCGTCAGGGCTTCAACGCGGCTTCGCCAGATCCATCACCCAGTAGTTCGAGCGGTTGGTCGTGTTGTAGACACAGGCCACCGCGAACTCCTCCATCACCGGATTCATCAGGTTGGCGCAGTGGCCATCGCTGCCCATCCAGGCATCGACCACCCGCGCCACGGTCGGCTGGCCGGCGGCGATGTTCTCACCGACGCTGGCCCAGCTGTAGCCGATCGCGTTGATCCGGTCGCTGATGCTGCTGCCCTTGCTGCCGATGTGGGCGAAGAAGTTGTTCGTCACCATGTCGTTGGCATGGGCCGCGGCGGCGCGGAACAGCGTGTCGTTCCAACGCAGGCCGCCCGCGGCGGCGAAGTTGCCCCGGCTGCCGCAAGACTGCGTGCTGGCGCGCCGCCGGTTCACTTCGGCGATGACCGAAGCCTGGAAGGCGGTGATGCTGCAGCTGTTGGCGGCGGTCAGTGCGTTGCTGGTCGGCGTGCCGCTGCTGGTGGGCGTCGCGGTACCGGAAGGCAGCACCGTGCTGGGGGTCCACGGGACCGGCGATTCGTCGCCGCCACCGTTGCAGGCGCTCAGCAGCCCGATCAGCAGGGTGGCGCCGAACAAACGGGCGAAGTTACAAATGCGGTGGATGGAGTGGCTGTTCTTGTGGGTCATGTCAGGTGGCCTCTTTGCTTGAATTCATTCTGGGAGGTGGTCCCACCTGGTGTCGATTGGTACGCCACAGACCCGGGGGGTTCGTGGCTTCCACACGCTTCAAACCGCGCCATCTTCACGTCGACCTGTTCCTTCGGCCCGTGTTCGCGGGGGATCTGAAGCTGGCAATCCGCACAGGCCTCCAGCAGACTTCGAAGCCGGAACTGAAAGAAGTCGCAAGCAGTTGTCTGCATCGCGTTCGGTTCTGCTACAGGAGTCAGTGCATGTCCGTCTTTTCGTCACCAGCCCCAGAACGTTCGATGGCCTCCGTCCGGTCGATCGGCGTCAACACCTGGTTGATCACCTGCACCGCCGAGCGCATCGACACCCGGGCCCGCCATGGCCGCGCCCGCTGGAGCCTGTCGGCCGGTCTGCGTCGCAAGTCGGGCATGACCCGGCCGCTCCGCGCGCTCGCCTGAAGCGAACCTGAAGTGAAGCTTCTGGCATAACTTCCGCGCAAGCGTCGCCGGCTAGGATGCCGGCGATGCAGTTTTCAAACCGGAACCCTCAAGGACCATCGCTGCCGATGGTCGATCTGGGCAAGGCAGTCGCCTCTCAACTCATCGTCCTGCACCACCTGGCGCTCTACGGGCCGATGTCCGATGTCGCCGGCATGCTCGCGGGCGACCTGCGGGAATGGCTGGTCGACCAGGCCCGGCTGGCCGTGCAGGTCTTCCTGGTGATCGGCGGGTTCCTCGCCGCCCGTGGAATGCTGCCCACCCCGGATGCCCCGGTCGGCCGCTTTCCCGCTGCCTTGCCCCGCACGCTGTGGCGGCGGCTGCAGCGCCTGGTACCACCGTATGCGGTCGCCTTGCTGGCGGCGGTGGCCTGTGCGTTCTTCGCGCGGGCGCTGGGCGAGTACCCGGACATCCCCGAGGCGCCGACCGCCGGGCAGTTCATCGCCAATGCGCTGATGCTGCAGGATGTGCTGGGCGAGCCGGCGCTGTCGGCCGGGCTCTGGTATGTGGCGATCGACCTGCAGCTCTACGCGCTGCTGGCATTGCTGTGTGCGGGGCGGGCCGTCCGGGTGGGCGACGGGGCCTGGCGGGGGACTGCCACGGCGCTGGCCGTGCTGCTGCTGACCGCGGGCGCGCTGCTGGTGTTCAACCGTGACCGGACACTCGACATCTGGGCACCCTATTTTTTCGGCGCCTACGGCCTGGGCATCCTGGCGCAGTGGGCGCAGGCCACACCCCACCGGGTGTGGTGGACCACGCTCATCGTGCTGCTGACCGGGCTGGCGCTGCTGGTGGAGTGGCGCAGTCGGCTGGCCCTGGCGGGCACTGTCGCGCTGGTGCTGGCGCTGGATGTCGGCCGCAGCTGGCGCTGGCTCCGGGCGGGACCGCTGCAGCGGCTGCTGGCCTTCCTGTCCCGCATCTCCTACACCGTCTTCCTGCTCCACTACCCGGTGATGCTGGTGGTGGGCGCGGTGGTCTACCGCCTGTGGCCCGCCTCGCCAGAGATGCACCTGGTCGGCTTGCTCGTGGCGTGGGGCCTGGCGCTGCTGGCCGGGTGGGGGCTAGAGCGGCTGCTGGCCTCGCCCGGGAGCGGTCCGCTGCGGCCGTCCCCGATTCAGGCGCCGTCCGTCTGGCGGGCCTCGATCTCGAAGGGGTTGTCGAGGTAGGCGTCCCGGCCACGCAGCCAGCACCAGCCACTGGCCGCCAGATAGAGCGGCCAGAACAGCACCCCCCAGCGCTCGTACTGCCGCACATGCACCTGCTCGTGGCGGCGCCAGCGGGCGAGCGTGGCGTGGTCACGGCCGAGGATGACGTGGCCAAGCGTGATCGCGCCGAAGTGGCGTACCTGCGGCCAGCGCCCGAAGCTGCGCAGCCTGCGCGCGCCCGCGACTTCGAGCTGGCCCTCGACCCACCGCGCCTGCCCCCCGCCGGCCAGCGCGACCAGCGCCAGCACCAGCCCGACCAGCGTCACCGGCGCCACCCAGAGGTAGGCCGCGACGCGCCGGCTGCGGTGGAGGCGGCGGCGCTTCAAGTGACCGCGCCGGTGCGCGCCAGCGCGTCGGCCAGTTCGTTGCGCATCCGGCGCAGTGCCGCGAGTTCGGCGTCCGGCGCCTGCATGGCCGACCACAGCAGCGCGACCAGATCGGTCGACACCGCATCGATGTCGGTCGCCTTGTCCTGCGCGACCGCCTCCCACAGGATGTGCTCCATCGGCCCGAGCACCATCGAGCGCAGCAGCCGCAGCGGCACATCCCGGCGCAACTCGCCGGATGCCTGCCCGCGGGCGAGCAGGTCCATCAGCGGCGCGGTGTAGCGGCGCTGCAGCGGCAGGAAGCTCTCGCCCAGCTCCTGGCCCTTCGAGCGCCCCTCCGACAGCACCAGCGCGCACAGCCCCGTGCCCTGCACCAGGAACAGCCGCAGGTGCGTCTGGATCAGGTAGTGCAGCTGCGCCCGGATCGGCTGCTCGCGCGGCAGGCCCGACTCCATCGTCGCGATGATCTCGTCGTACCAGTCGCTGATCACCCGCACGCACAGCTCGCGCTTGCCGCGGAAGTATGTGAAGACCGTCGCCTCGCTGATGCCCAGGCGCTGGGCGATCTCGGTGGTCGTCGCGCGCTCGTAGCCTTTTTCCGCGAAGACCTCGCGGCCGACGCGCAGCAGGTCGCGGATGCGCTGCTCGGACTTGGCGCTGGCGGGGCCGCGGCGCTGCGCGCTGCGCGGATCGTCGGTGTCGGGGAGGGCGTGCGTCATGGCGCGATCTTAGTGGGTTCGCCGATGGCTGCACAGAAGTTGAGTATTACTCAATAACTTGCGCCCGACTTCTGGATAGCCTATGCTACGCACGCCGATGCAGCGCCGTGATCTGGGCTTGCATCCGCCAAGGGTTTACGCGGATTCAGACCATATTGAGTAACACTCAATACAGAATCGAACGTGGAGTGAGACATGACGGAAGCAATGCCGGGCACCGTGCCCCTGAATGGACTGAGCCATGTGCGCGGCCCGGTCGACACGCCCTTGTCGGCGCGGACGATTCCGCAGTGGCTGGCGGACACCGTGGCGCGCTTCGGCGACCGCGAGGCCGTCGTCTTCCGCGAGCAGGGCGTGCGCTGGACCTGGCGCCAGTTCTCGGTCGAGGTCGATCGGCTGGCGGCGGGCCTGCTCGCGCTGGGCCTGCGCCGTGGAGAGCGTCTGGGCATCTGGTCCCCGAACCGCGTCGAGTGGCTGGTCACGCAGTTCGCCACCGCCCGCGTCGGGATCGTGCTGGTCAACATCAACCCGTCGTACCGGCTGTCGGAGCTGGAATATGCGCTGCAGTTGTCGGGCTGCCGGGCGGTGGTCGCGGCGGAGCGGCTGCGCACGGCGGACTACCTGGCGATGCTGCAGACGGTGGCGCCGAAGCTGCCGGCGCTCGACTTCATCATCCGCATGGGCGATGGCCAGACGCCGGGGATGCTGCGCTACGCCGATGTGCTGGCGGCGCCGGAAGCCGTCGATGTGGCGGCGCTGGACGCGATCGAGGCCACGCTCGGCTGTTTGGATGCGATCAACATTCAGTTCACCAGCGGCACCACCGGCCACCCCAAGGGCGCGACGCTGACGCACCACAACGTCGTCAACAACGGCCTGGCGGTCGCGGCGGCGATGCGCTTGACCGACGCGGACAAGCTCTGCATTCCCGTGCCGCTGTACCACTGTTTCGGCATGGTGCTGGCGGTGCTGGCCTGCGTGTCGAGCGGGGCGGCGATGGTGTTCCCCGGCGAGATCTTCGACGCGGGGGCGACGCTGGCCGCCGTGTCGGAGGAACGGTGTACCGCGCTGCACGGCGTGCCGACCATGTTCATCGCCGAGCTGGACCACCCGGATTTCGCCACCTTCGACCTCAGCCGCCTGCGCACCGGGATCATGGCCGGCTCGCCGTGCCCGATCGAGACGATGAAGAAGGTCGTCGCGCAGATGCACCTCGCCGAGATCACTATCGCCTACGGCATGACCGAGACCAGCCCGGTGTCGTTCCAGAGCAGCGCCGACGATCCGCTCGACCGCCGCGTGACGACCGTCGGCCGCGTGCAGCCGCACGTCGAGGCGAAGGTGGTCGATGCCGAGTTCAACACCGTCCCGGTCGGCACGCCGGGCGAGCTGTGGACGCGCGGCTACCTCGTGATGCAGGGCTACTGGGGCGACGAAGCCAAGACCCGCGAGGCCATCGTCGACGGTGGCTGGATGCGCACCGGCGACCTCGCCACCATCGACGCCGAGGGCTACTGCAACATCGTCGGCCGCGTGAAGGACATGCTGATCCGCGGCGGCGAGAACGTCTACCCGCGCGAGATCGAGGAGTTCCTGTTCCGCCACCCGAAGGTGCAGTCGGTGCAGGTCTTCGGCGTGCCAGACCAGAAGTACGGCGAGGAGGTCTGCGCGTGGATCGTGCTGCGGCCGGGCGAGACCAGCACCGCCGAGGAGATCCAGACCTTCTGCCGCGACCAGATCGCCCACTACAAGGTGCCGCGCCACATCCGCTTCGTGGACGTCGCCGAAATGCCCATGACCATCACCGGCAAGGTGCAGAAGTACCTGATGCGCCGCGCCATGACCGAAGCGCTGCAGCGTGCCGAAGACAAGACCGCCTGACCAGGAAACCACCATGTTCGAATCCACTTTCCAGTTCCCCCTTGGCGACGACGTGGCCGCCCTGCGCGATGCCGTGCGCGACTTCAGCCAGCACGAGATCGCCCCGCGTGCCGCCGACATCGACCGCGACAACCTCTTCCCGCACGCGCTGTGGAAGAAGCTCGGCGACCTCGGCGTCCACGGGTTGACCGTCGCCGAGGAATACGGCGGCATGAACATGGGCTACGTCGCCCACATGGTCGCGATGGAGGAGATCAGCCGCGCCAGCGCCTCGGTCGGCCTCAGCTACGGCGCGCACTCCAACCTGTGCGTCAACCAGATCAACCGCAACGGCACCGACGCCCAGAAGCGCAAGTACCTGCCCAAGCTCATCAGCGGCGAGCACATCGGCGCGCTGGCGATGAGCGAGCCGGGCGCGGGCTCGGACGTGGTCAGCATGAAGCTCAAGGCGGAGAAGCGCGGTGACCGCTACGTGCTCAACGGCTCGAAGATGTGGATCACCAATGGGGGCGACGCCGACACGCTGGTGGTCTACGCCAAGACCGAGCCAGAAATGGGCGCCCGCGGCATGACGGCTTTCATCGTCGAGAAGGGCATGGCCGGCTTCACGCACGGCCACCACCTCGACAAGCTCGGGATGCGCGGCTCGAACACGTGGCCGCTGTTCTTCGACAACTGCGAAGTGCCGGAAGAAAACGTGCTCGGCGGCGAGGGCAACGGCGCCAAGGTGCTGATGTCGGGCCTCGATTTCGAGCGCATCGTGTTGTCGGGCGGGCCGCTCGGGATCATGGCGGCGTGCCTGGACGTGGTCGTGCCCTTTGTCCACGAGCGCAAGCAGTTCGGCCAGTCGATTGGTGAGTTCCAGCTCATGCAGGGCAAGCTGGCGGACATGTACTCGACCTTCCAGGCCTGCCGCGCCTATGGCTACGCGGTGGCCGGCGCCTGTGACCGCGGCGACCACAGCCGCACGCTGCGCAAGGACGCGGCCGGCGTGATCCTCTACACCGCCGAGAAGGCGACGTGGATGGCGGGCGAGGCGATCCAGGCACTCGGCGGCGTCGGCTACACCAACGAGTACCCCACCGGCCGCCTCTGGCGCGACGCCAAGCTCTACGAGATCGGCGCCGGCACCAGCGAAATCCGCCGGATGCTGATCGGCCGCGAGCTGTTCAACGAAACCTGCTGAGCCCGAGCCGAGCGACACCATGCAAGCCCTTCAAAGCAAGATCAATCCGCGCTCGGACGAGTTCCGCGCCAACGCGGCCCACATGAAAGCCCTGGTCGAGGACCTGCGCGTGCAGGCCGCGAAGGTGGCCCTCGGCGGCGGTGTCTCGGCCCGCGCCAAGCACGCGGCCCGCGGCAAGCTGCTGCCCCGCGAGCGCGTGGACCAGTTGCTCGACCCCGGCACGCCCTTCCTGGAGATCGGCCAGCTCGCCGCACTCGGCCTGTACGACAACGACGCGCCGGCCGCCGGGATGATTGCCGGCATCGGCCGCGTGCAGGGCGTCGAATGCATGATCGTCGCCAACGACGCGACGGTGAAGGGTGGCACCTACTACCCGATGACGGTCAAGAAGCACCTGCGCGCGCAGGAGATCGCGATGCAGAACCACCTGCCGTGCATCTACCTCGTCGACTCTGGTGGCGCCTTCCTGCCGAAGCAGGACGAGGTCTTCCCCGACCGCGACCACTTCGGCCGCATCTTCTTCAACCAGGCCACGATGTCGGCGATGGGCATCGCGCAGATCGCCGTCGTGATGGGTTCCTGCACCGCAGGCGGCGCGTATGTCCCGGCGATGAGCGACGAGACGATCATCGTCAAGAACCAGGGCACGATCTTCCTGGGCGGCCCACCGCTGGTGAAGGCCGCGACCGGCGAAGTGGTCAGCGCCGAAGACCTGGGCGGCGGCGATGTCCACACCCGCGTCTCCGGCGTCGCCGACCACCTGGCCGAGAACGACAGCCACGCGCTGTTCATCTGCCGCCGCATCGTCGCGAACCTGAACCGCCGCAAGCCGTCGCAGCTCGTGCTGGCCCCGAGCGAAGCGCCGCTGTACGACCCGGAAGAGATCTACGGCATCGTCTCCGCCGACCCGCGCAAGCCCTACGACGTGCGCGAGATCATCGCCCGCGTCGTGGACGGCTCGCGCTTCGACGAGTTCAAGGCCCGCTACGGCACGACGCTGATCACCGGCTTCGCCTACCTGCACGGGATGCCGGTCGGGATCATCGCCAACAACGGCATCCTCTTCGGCGAGTCGGCGCAGAAGGGCGCGCACTTCATCGAACTCTGTGCGCAGCGCAACATCCCGCTGGTCTTCCTCCAGAACATCACCGGCTTCATGGTGGGTCGCAAGGTCGAGAGCGCCGGCATCGCCAAGGACGGCGCCAAGATGGTCACGGCGGTCGCCACGGCCCAGGTGCCCAAGCTCACGGTGCTGATCGGCGGCTCCTTCGGCGCGGGCAACTACGGCATGTGCGGCCGGGCGTATTCGCCGCGCTTCCTGTGGATGTGGCCGAACTCGCGCATCAGCGTGATGGGCGGGGAACAGGCCGCGAGCGTGCTCGCCACCGTCAAGCGCGACGGCATCGAGGGCAAGGGCGGCGCGTGGTCCGCGGACGATGAGGCCGCGTTCAAGGCGCCGATCCGCCAGCAGTACGAGGACCAGGGCCATCCGTACTACGCCACCGCCCGCCTGTGGGACGACGGCGTGGTCGATCCGGCGCAGACGCGGCGCACGCTGGGGCTGTCGCTGTCGGCGTCGCTGAATGCGCCGATCGAGCCGACCAAGTTCGGCTTGTTCCGCATGTGAGGCCACAGCGATGACGATGACCACCTTGACCACCTTGAACACCTTGAAGATCGATCGGCGTGGCGACGCAGCGCAGTGCGTCGCCTGGGTCTGGATGGCCAAACCCGCCGTCCACAACGCCTTCGACGAAACACTGATCGCCGAGCTGACCGCCACGCTGCTGGCGCTGGATGCCGACCCCGCCGTGCGCGTGATCGTGCTGGCCGGCGAGGGCAAGAGCTTTTCGGCCGGCGCCGACCTGACGTGGATGCAGCGCCAGGGCGCGGCGTCTGTGGACGAGAACCTCGCCGACGCGCGCCGCCTCGCCGAGCTGTTCCGCACGCTGTCCACCTTGGCCAAGCCGACGATTGCCCGTGTCCACGGCGCCGCCCTCGGTGGCGGCATGGGACTGGCCGCCGCCTGCGACATCTGCGTGGCGAGCGACCGGGCCGTGTTCGCGACCTCCGAGGTCAAGTTCGGGATCATCCCGTCCGCCATCAGCCCCTACGTGATCCGCGCCATCGGCGAGCGGCAGGCCTACCGCTACTTCCAGACCGCCGAGCGCATCTCCGCGGCGCGTGCTCGCGAGATCGGCTTGGCCCACGAGGTCACCGACAGCGAAGGCGGGCTGGACCCGCAGGTCGAGGCGATAGTCGAGGCGTTGCTGGCCGGCGGTCCGAACGCGCAGGCGGCGGCGACCGATCTGATTCGGGCGGTTGCGAACAAGCCGGTGACCGATGACGTGGTGGACGACACCGCCCGCCGCATTGCCACGCTGCGCGCCACGCCGGAAGCGCGTGAGGGCTTGAGCGCCTTCCTCGACAAACGACCGCCTGCGTGGATGGTTTCCGCGCCTGCACCGAACCCCTCGACGGGACACTGACATGTTCACCAAGATCCTGATCGCCAACCGCGGCGAGATCGCCTGCCGCGTCATCAAGACGGCACGCCGCATGGGCATCGCGACCGTCGCGGTGTACTCCGACGCCGACGCCAATGCCCGCCATGTCCGACTGGCCGACGAGGCGGTGCGCATCGGACCGGCCGCCGCGCGCGAGAGCTACCTGCGCGCCGACAAGATCCTCGAAGTCGCCCGCGCCACGGGTGCGCAGGCGGTCCACCCCGGCTACGGCTTCCTGTCCGAAAACGACGCCTTCGCCGACGCCTGCGCCGAGGCGGGCATCGTCTTCATCGGCCCGCCAGCGTCGGCGATCCGGGCGATGGGCAGCAAGTCCGCAGCCAAGGCGCTGATGGACAAGGCCGGTGTCCCGCTGACGCCGGGCTACCACGGCGACCGGCAAGAGCCGGCCTTCCTCGCCGAACAGGCCGCCAACATCGGCTATCCGGTGCTGATCAAGGCCAGCGCGGGCGGCGGCGGCAAGGGCATGCGCCGCGTCGACCGTGCGGAGGACTTCGAATCCGCGCTCGCCTCGTGCCAGCGCGAGGCGATCAACGCCTTCGGTGACCAGCACGTGCTGGTCGAGAAGTACGTGCTCCGGCCGCGCCACATCGAGATCCAGGTCTTCGGCGACACGCAGGGCGACTGCGTCTACCTGTTCGAGCGCGATTGCTCGGTGCAGCGCCGACATCAGAAGGTGCTGGAAGAAGCGCCCGCGCCCGGCATGACCCCTGAGCGCCGCGCCGCGATGGGCCAGGCGGCGGTGGAGGCGGCCAAGGCGGTCGGCTACGTCGGCGCCGGCACGGTCGAGTTCATCGCCAACCAGGACGGCTCGTTCTACTTCATGGAGATGAACACCCGGCTGCAGGTCGAGCACCCGGTCACCGAGATGATCACCGGGCTGGACCTCGTGGAATGGCAACTGCGCGTGGCGTCCGGCGAGCCGCTGCCGCTGCGCCAGGAGCAGCTCACGCTCGACGGCCACGCGCTGGAGGCCCGCATCTACGCGGAAGATCCGGACCGCGGGTTCCTGCCGTCCACCGGCCGCCTCGTGCATCTGGTGCCGCCCGCGGAGAACGACCATGTGCGCGTCGACACTGGCGTCGAGCAGGGCGACGAGATCTCGCCGCACTACGACCCGATGATCGCCAAGCTCATCGTCTGGGACCGCGACCGGCCGCGGGCACTGGCGCGGATGCGGGCGGCGCTGGCGCAGTACCGCGTGGTGGGTGTGTCGAACAACGTCGAGTTCCTGCAGCGGCTGGTGACGGCGCCCGCGTTTGCCAATGCCGATCTGGACACGGCGCTGATCGAGCGCGAGAACGCCGTGCTGTTCCCCGCGCCGCAGCCCGTGCCGCAGGCGGTCTGGGCGCTGGCTGCGCTCGCCGAACTGCAGCGCGAGGCGCAAGGCGTGCGCGACGATTCGCCGTGGTCCGTGCTCGATGGCTGGCGGCTCAACTCGACCACGCAGCGCACGCTGACGTTGCGCTTCGGCGACGAGGTGCAGCCGATCGGTGTCGCCTACGTCAGCGGCGGCCATGCACTGACGATCGGTGGCCAGTCGCTGACCGTGCGCGGCCAGTTCGGCCCGAGCGGCACGGTCCACGCGCAGCTCGGCGAGCGCCGGGTCAGCGCAGCCGTCGTCACCAGCGGCGAGAAACGACAGGTGTTCTTCGAGGGCCGCTCGTGGCCGGTCACCGTCGTGGGCGCGCTCAGCGCGGGCGGTGGTGGCGACGACCATGCGGGCGGACTCAAGGCACCGATGCCCGGCAAGGTGATCGCGCTGATCGCCACCGCGGGCAGCGTGGTCGAGAAGGGCGCGCCGCTGCTGGTGCTCGAAGCCATGAAGATGGAACACACCATCAGCGCGCCGGCCAAGGGGCTGGTGAAGGCCTTCCATTTCGCGGCGGGCGATCAGGTGACGGACGGGGTCGATCTGGTGGATTTCGAAGCCGAGGTGCAGCCATGAACCCCGTCGAGACGGTCCGCATCGTCGAGGTCGGTCCGCGCGACGGCCTGCAGAACGAGCCGCAGCCCATCCCCACCGCCACCAAGCTGGCGCTGATCCGACGCCTCGCCGCGGCCGGTCTGAAGGACATCGAAGCGACGTCCTTCGTCTCGCCGAAGTGGGTGCCGCAGATGGCCGACCACGCCGAGGTGATGGCCGGCCTGCCGTCCGAGACCGAATTTCCGGGCGTGAACTACCCGGTGCTGACGCCGAACCTCAAGGGCTTCGAGGCCGCAGTCGCGGCGGGCGCCAAGGAAGTGGCGGTGTTTGCCGCGGCGTCCGAGGCCTTCTCGCAGAAGAACATCAACTGCTCGATCGCCGAGTCGGTGGCCCGCTTCGAGCCGATCATGGCGGCGGCGCAGGCGGCTGGCGTGCGCGTGCGGGGCTACATCTCGTGTGTGGTCGGCTGTCCCTACGAAGGGGCCATCGCGCCACAGGCCGTTGCCGAGATCGCCTGGCGGCTGCGCGATCTGGGCTGCTACGAGGTGTCGCTGGGCGACACGATCGGCGTGGGCAACCCGGCTAGCGTCGGCCGCATGCTTGATGCCGTGGCGGCGCGGGTGCCGATGGCCTTGCTGGCCGGCCATTTCCACGACACCTACGGCATGGGCGCGGCCAACGTCTACGCGAGCTACGCGATGGGGGTGCGGGTGTTCGACAGCTCGGTGGCCGGGCTGGGCGGCTGTCCCTACGCCAAGGGCGCGACCGGCAATGTCGCCACCGAGGACCTCGTCTGGCTGCTGCACGGTCTGGGTGCCAGCACGGGCATCGATCTGGACGCGCTGGTCGACTGCGGCGCCTGGATCAGCGCGGAACTCGGGCGGGTGTCGGGTTCGCGGGTGGCGCGGGCCTTGCTGGCGCGGCGCGGCTGAACACCGGCCACGCGGTGGCAGGTCAGCGGACCTTGGTCTTGCTGTCCTGCTTGTTGCCGGAGTTCGGCAGCACGTGCAGCGTCGCCTCGGCGATGCCGACGCGGATCATGTTGAGCTTCTCGGCCGCCGCGCGTGACAGATCGGCGACGCGGCCGCCCGTGAACGGACCACGGTCGTTCACGGTCACGACCACGCTGCGCTGGTTGGTGGTGTTGGTGATCATCACCTTGGTGCCGATGGGCAGCGTGCGGTGCGCCATCGTCATCTCCTCGGCGTTGTAGAGCGCGCCGCTGGCCGTCGGGCGGCCGTGGAACTTGTCGGCATAGAACGACACGCGGCCGGTCTGGAACAGCGTGGCGGCGGCTGTGGCGGCGTTCACCGCGGTGGAGGTGGCGACATTGGCGACGCTGAACACGGCCGCTGTCGCGGCGGTGGCGGCGTCCACGGCGGCATGGGTGGCTGTGTTGGCCGCGGTGGTGGCGACGTTCGTGGCGGCGGTCGCCGCGCCCGTGACCACTGCGCCGGCCGCGCTGGTGACACGTCCGATGGGGCGCTCGACCAGGCGCTCGAACGGCGTCGCGGCGGAGGCCGCCCGCTCAGGCAGCTCTGCTGCGGCTGCTGCGGTCGGTGACCGTGGAGCCTCGCTGGTGGCTTGTTCCTCTGCGGCGTGGCTGCTGAACACCAAAGTGGTCAGCGCGAGGGCGAGGCTCAGGCAATGCAGGGGGACTTTCACGGTGCGTGCAATCAATGTCGATCTCCGTCCGGGGGTGTGTCGGGAGCGCAGTCTAACGGCATCTGCAAGCAGCGTGAAACAGGGATAAGCGCGGGTACCAGTCGATTTATTCAATTGCAGCGCGCACTTACCGCTGTTGGAACACCGGGTTCAGCGTGTGAACAGGCGCTTCCAGCCGGCATGTCCGAGTGCCTTGAGCGTCTCGATGTTGCGCTCGTAGATGTCCTCCGCATCGGGGAAGGCGGCCACCGCGGCGTCGATGCTGTCCTCGCGCAGCAGGTGCAGCGTGGGGTAGGGCGCGCGGTTGCTGAAGTTCTCGATGTCGTCGATGTGGGTCTCGTCGAACTGGTAGTCGGGGTGGAAACTGGCGACCTGCAGGATGCCGTCGAGCTGCAGTTCTTCCACCGCCGCATCGGCCACGTCGAGGAAATCGTTGTAGTCCATGAAGTCGCCGAGCACCTGCGGGTGGATCAGCAGCGTGGTCTCAATCTTCTCGGGCGAGGCCTCGGCCAGCAGCTCCAGCTCCTTCACCAGGTCTTCCAGCAGCGCCTCCGGCGTGGTCGCCGCGCTGACCACGTAGCGGATCTGCTCCTTCACATGCACCGCCTTGGCGAAGGGGCACAGGTTCAGGCCGATGACGGCTTTTTCGAGCCACTCGACGGTGTCGGCGATGACCTGGGTGTCGTTCGGGGTCGGGGTGTTCTGGCTCATGCGTCGATCTCCACGCCGCGTTCGCGCAGCAGGTCTTTCAGGGCGGGCAGCAGCGGCCCGAGTTTCTCTTCCAGCGTGTCGCGCACGGTGTCTACCAGCACCTGCGTCTGCCGCTCGATCTCGATGTTCAGCGCGTCCCCCACCTGCTTGTCGCCGAAGGTGGTCTGGCGCAGCGTCTCGGGGATCAGCCACACCTCGAACCAGCCGGCTTGGCGGTCGGCTTCGGCGATGGTGAGGCTCGCACCGTTGATGGCGATGTAGCCCTTCGGGAACACGTAGCGCATCCACGGCGCCGGCACCGCGATGCGCAGGACATGGTTGTTCTCGGGCTGGCGGATCCCGGCGAGCGTTGCCTGGAAATCGATGTGGCCCGACAGCGGATGGCCGCCGATCTCCACGCCGTCGCGGGCCGCGCGCTCGACGTTGATCCGGCTGCCGACCTGGAGCGTGCCGAGCGTGGTGAGGTTCAGGCTCTGCTGCATGACGTCGAAGTCGGCATGCAGCGTATCGCGGTGCTGCGTGACGGTCAGGCAGGTGCCGTCGCAGGCGACGCTGGCGCCGATGTCCTGGCCCTCCAGGAAGCCGGGCGGGAAGGCGAGCGTGAAGCTGCGCAGGCCGGGGCGGTCGGTGATGGCCGCGACGGTGGCGATGGATTGGACGATGCCGGTGAACATGGTCAGTAGTTCGGGTAGGAAATCATGGGGAATGTGTGAGTCACAGCGGAATAGTGCCGATATTTTTTTTCAATAATGCCTGGGTGCGAGGACGACCGGCCGCTGAAGTTTCAAAGCCCAGGCCGTATCGGTAGATCTCGGGTAGGAATAATCTCTCTTCACCCAGGTTTCCATCGGTGTCTTCATAGATGACGCCAATCTCTTGTAATGCACTCAATAACGGAGCATCAAGCTGAGCTTGTTCCGCGCTGAATGGTACTTTGAGGTTGCGAACGCTGTTGTCTTGTATGAGTGCCATCCACTTTCTTAATGGCGCAATCTCTGTTTTGGCCTCGTCAACTTTTTCTTTGCTGCACAGTGGAATTGCTTGGCGCATTGATTCTGGGGCGAGTACGCGATCCCATGCCTGCCCTGTGCGTGATGATTCCTTTTCTGCAGCGAATTTCAGGAAACGAACCAAATCACGGGCCTGTACATTGCCTTTCAGGTCGCACAGGGCAGAATAAACCCATCGCGCAGAGTATGCCTCTTTTGATTTCTCGGTGCCGAGCTTTTTGCCCCATAGTTTTTCTAACTCGAATTTTAGTTCCTCGATCCGCAGAGATTCCGCCGTTTTTGGGTCTTGTGTATGGATGCCCGCCTGACAACTCAGCATGAACGCTAGACGTAAGAAGCTCTCTGGATTCCATTGCAGTCGAAATGGCAGGAACCGCTGTTGCCATTGACCTAGATTTTGACGGATCGTGGCCTGAACGTAGTCAGCCCTCACAAAGACAATGACACCAATTTGCCGGTCATCAAGCTCGCTGATGCGGTTGGGCAGCCTCAGCAGGGATTGGATGGCCCCCGCAGCACAAATCTCAGTGGCATCTTTGAACGCATCTTCGATCCCGTCAAAAACGAGCACGATGCGAGTTGAATTTTCAATCAACTTCTTGTTCAAGGCGCCCAAGCCATCTGGGTAAACGCCGAACTGACGGGTGATGATCTCATCCCAGAAGTCATCCCAGTGGCTAGGAGGGTTATTGATTGCCTCTTCGATCATCCTTCGAACTGCGGTGCCTAAAATAAGGGAGTCTTTGCCGCCATTTTTACCTTTGATCGGATTAATCGCGTGGCGTTGCGCGGTCTTTATTTCTCCGTCGGGCGTGTCTGGTATGTTGTCGGACCAGAGGACTGGAAAGATGGCTGCATCTGTTGTGCTGCGGGCAGAAAATCCCAGCTTGCCTAAAAAATTCGACCATGTTATCGAGGTGACTACTTGGCGAAAGGTGAATGTTTTGCCTGCTCCCTTTGCCCCAATCATCAAGATATTCGGCAAATCGTTCGCATAGTGTTTTCCAAGATTTAACAGAGGCTCCGTGGCCAGAATGGTGCTTGGGGCGCTGCTGTCTGCAAACTCGGCGCTTGTGCAGATATCGCGGAGCTTCATCGCCGGTGTCTGTTGTGGAGCAGAGACAGTGGTGGCGTATGTTGTTGGTGGGGGGATTGATGCGGGTGCTGCGTAGAGCGCCGAGGCCCATTCGCTCGCGCTGTTGAACAGGCGGCTTGACATGGGCAACATGTCCAGTGCATCCCGCACGGAGCCAATCGACATCAGGCTGCTGAGGAACTCCGCCTCCAGCCACTGCACTCCGGGTGTTAGCGCATCGTCTGTGGGGTAGGCCGCCCCGAGCACCCTCAATGCCCGTTCGTAGTGCCCAGCATCACGGAGTTCCTTGGTCAGCAGGCTCAGTACCACCGTTGGCCGTGCGTCTTCTTTTTGTTCTGCAGGCAGTCGGCGGTTGAAGGCATAAAGGCGGCGCAACACTTCCTCCATCCCCTTGACTGATTGCGGAGCCACCGTGCTGACAAAGAAGTGATCTACTCGAGGGTCAAACAGAATCGGGCTAGCCAATTCGCTCAAACCTGCCCGCAAGTCAATGAAAACTGCGTCCACCCCTAGACGTCGGCCCAGTGCATGCAGGTGATCGGATAATTGCCAGGGGTTGCCTGGATTGCGGGCCAAGTGTTCTGGTGTGACGGGCATGTCTTGAATCTCGGACAGGTCCAGTGCCGCCGGCAAGACGAATAGCTCGCGTTGCATGCCATTGACGCTAAGAGAAGTCTTGCGCAATTCTTGTGCGAAGAAATCCAGTGATGCATCCACTAACCCGGTAGGCGGGTAGTGAAGGGCTTCTAGCAGATGGACGAACGACACGGTTGGCCGGTTAGCTTCATCCAGCCAGAAGCTGACACCAGGAGCTTCCAAATCGGCGTCCACTACCAAGATCTTTTTTGGCCCTGTGCTCGACTCCTGCATACAGGCTGCCACATATGTCATTAGAGCGGTGGTGCGCCCAACGCCGCCCTTGAACGAGTGGAAGGAAACCAGGTCTGGGCCTGCTTCCCAAGCCGGTGGGTGGTTTATGGATCGCGGCTGGTTTTGATGATTTTCCGAGAAGTTCCCTGCGGCGTCGATCGCATCGATTGGCAGGTACGTGACATCCCGCCACAGAGGGTAGTTCTGTTCCACGGGCTGCGCTGCAGTATCGACTTCTTGCAGCAGCGTCACCGGATAAGTGGCTTGGTCGATGCGCAAGCGGATCACACGGTCTTCGCGTTGATAAGCATGGCCAAAAATATCGCCGAGCCAGTCATCCACCTGCGTAGCATCGTTGGCATGGCGAATGTCCACACCGCTGGAAAAGCAATCTAGACCAATGATCCCTTCAGGCAATCGGGTCCATAGCGCTGTGTGCTGCTTGAGTAGCCGTTCCACATCTAGCCAAGTCAGCAAGCGATCTGTAGTGTGCAGGTTCATTTGAGTTCTCCGTTAATCCACTCGAGTACCTTCTGCAGCTGGTGTTCGCAATCTTGGTCGGTGGGTTCAGTGCATGTTCCGCCATAGCGCCATGCTTGATGCAGTATACTGATGTCGCCGTTGCGCGGATGGTTCGCCCCGTTTGGCATTGCCATCGGAGAAAGTTTCAAGCTACTCGGCAAAGAAAGACTGGATCCTGCGTTAAGAATTTTTAGTATTTTCCGCAGATCGTGCCCGGTTTTTTCAATGTCGTCTCGACTGAACTGTGTGCGGCTTTGTCGTTTGAGCAAAACTGCCTTTAAGCCGCATTCAACGGCGTAGAACAGCAGCAAGCGGTGTGGGTTTTTGCGTGCGGTATTGGCGATCGGAGTAGCAATAGCAGACAGCTCTCGCCAAGCGCGTTTCAGTTCGCGGTCGGTGAATGTGATTGCGCTCAATGGAATCCCCGTGCTATTTTATTTTTGTTCAATGAGACCTGCCTGCTTCAGGCTACGTTTATTCCGGCATGTCCGCTGGACAAGCTCCCAACGACCGCCGCCTCGCCGAAGCCGGCCTCGCGGAACATCGCCAGCACCGCGTCCACGCCGTCCGCCGACACGCTCACCAGCAGCCCGCCACTGGTCTGCGGATCGGTGACCAGCGCGCGCTGCCAGTCCGGGAAGCCGTCGGGCAGGGTGACGCTGGCGCCGTAGCTGGCCCAGTTGCGCGTCGAGGCGCCGGTCCAGATGCCGTTCTGTGCATGGCCGACCGCGCTGGCGATCAGCGGCAGCGCGTCCCAGCGCACTTCGGCCGCCAGCTTCGAGCCGCGGCAGATCTCCAGCAGGTGCCCGGCCAGGCCGAAGCCGGTCACGTCGGTGATCGCATGGACGGCGTCCAGCCCGGCGAGGTCGGCGCCGACGCGGTTCAGCTGCGTCGTGTGGCGCAGCATCTCGGCGTAGCCGTCCGCGTCCAGCAGGCCCTTCTTCAGCGCCGCCGACAGCACGCCCACGCCCAGCGGCTTGCCCAGCACCAGCACATCGCCGGCCTGCGCATCGGCGTTGCGCCGCACGCGCTTCGGGTGGACCAGCCCCAGCGCCACCAGCCCGTAGATCGGTTCGACCACGTCGATGGAATGCCCGCCCGCGATCGGGATGCCCGCCTCGCGGCACACGCTGGCGCCGCCTTCCAGGATGCGGCCGATCACCTCCGGCGAGAGCTTGCTGATCGGCATCCCGACGATGGCCAGCGCCATGATCGGACGTCCCCCCATCGCGTAGACATCCGACAGCGCGTTGGTCGCAGCGATGCGGCCGAAGTCGTAGGGGTCGTCGACGATCGGGGTGAAGAAGTCGGTGGTCGCCACCAGCGCCTGCTCGTCGTTGAGGCGCCAGACAGCGGCGTCGTCGCTGGTCTCGATGCCGACCATCAGCTCCGGCGGGATCAGGCCCGGCGTGTTGCGCGCCAGGATGTCGCTGAGCACACCCGGGGCGATCTTGCAGCCGCAGCCGCCGCCGTGGGCGAGCTGGGTGAGGGCGGGTGCAGTCTGGAGCGGCGTGGGGGTAACAGCAGGGGATGTCATGGCAGCGGTGAGGGACAATCAGCAATTCCGCATTCTGCCTGCCACGCCATGAACCATCCGACCCGCCGTACCCTCGTCGCATTGCTGTTCCCGTGGCTCGCCGCCGTGGCGTCGGCGCAGACCGTCACGCCGCTTCCGTCCCCTGCGACGTTCCTCTACGGCTGGAACACCCACCTCGCGTCCACGTACCAGTACGGCACCCTGCCGACGCTGGTGACCCGGTTGATCGCCACCGGCGCCAACACCTACCGCGACGCGGAGGAGTGGGGCTGGACGGAGTACGGCGCCCCGGGTGTCTTCCGCTACGGCGCCGACCTCGATGCCGCAGTGGCCCAGGTGCGCGACCGGCTCCGCCCTGCGGGCCTCGCGGGGCTGCAGATCCTCGGCTTCGAGAACAACCTCTACTGGCAGCAGGCCACCCAGGACATCACCGCCAACCCCGCTGCTGCCGGCTCGGTGTTCCAGACCTACGCCAAAGGTTTCCGCACCTACGCCCAGCAGCAGCTCGCCCGCCGGCCGGGCCAGGGGCTGTACCAGATCGGCAACGAGTGGAACGGCGGCTTCCACCTGGACCGCGCCATGCCGAACTACACGCTGGCGCGCGATGGCGACACCTACGCCCGGCTCTACCTCTCCGTGGCCGCCGACCTGCGCACCCGTGCCCCACAAGCCCGGCTCCTCACTGCAGGACTCGCGGACTGCACGGCCAGCGCGACCTTGCCCTACGGCATGTGCTGGCCTTGGCTCATCGACCAGCTCGCCCACGTCAAGCGCCTGGGCGGCAACCTGTCGCTGATTGACGGTCTGGGCATCCACCCCTACGCCGACTACGACCCCGTGGCCATCCCCGAGCGGCTCTACAGCGGACTCGTCACCGGCCGCCACTGGCTGATGACACAGTCGCCCGCCTACGCCGCGTCGCCCAAGGACTTCTATCTCACCGAGACCGGCATCCCCACCATCACCTCCAGCGGCCAGGCCATCAGCGAAGCGTTGCAGGCCGACTACCTGCAGCGCATGGCCTTGCTCTACCGCACGCTGCCGTATGTGAAGGGCGTGTGGTTCTACGAGTTCGCCAACCAGCCGCTCAGCGGGCGTGAAGGCACGTTCGGCGCGGTCACGGCATCGCTGGTGGACAAGCCCGCCTATGCGCCGATGAAGGCACTGGCGCCGCTGGTGATTCGGGGCACGAACTGGAAGCTGGTCAGCGGCGACGTGAAGGTCACCGACTGGGCCAAGCGCCTGACCGACCAGTGGATCCTCTACCGCCCCACCAAGCTCTACACCGTCGAATGCGACTACCTTGATCCGGCCGACGGCAAGCGCAAGCGCATCACCGTCTTCTGGGCGCCGCAGGGCACGTTGCCGGTGACAGTTCGTACCGCCGGCACGACAGTGGCCCACCGCACCGCGTTCGCCGGCACCTCCACCACCCGCTCCGGCACCTTTGCCCTCACCGCCACGAGCAGCCCGCAATTCCTGATCCGCCCGGCCGGTGTCGGCACGGTGCTGCTGAAATGAGCCACAACCGCCCCGTCGGCATCGACCAGATCCCCGCCTTCGACACCGTCATCGACGCCCGCTCGCCCGCCGAGTTCGCGCTCGACCACCTGCCCGGCGCCATCAACTGCCCCGTGCTGGACGACGACGAGCGCCGCATCGTCGGCACGCTCTACAAGCAGCAGGGCGCTTTCGAGGCCCGGCGTGTCGGTGGTGCGATGGTGGCGGTCAATCTGGCCCGACACCTGCGCGAACAGTTCGCGGACAAGCCGATCACCTGGCGTCCGCTGGTCTACTGCTGGCGCGGCGGCCTGCGCAGCGGCTCGATGGTGCAGTGGCTACGCCTGGTCGGCTGGGATGCGCAGCAGCTCGCCGGCGGCTACAAGCGCTTCCGCAGCCACGTGATCGCGCAAATCGAGGCGATCGCGCCGCAACTGCCGCTGCACGTGCTCTGCGGCCCGACCGGCAGCGCCAAGACCGCGCTGCTGCACGCGCTGTCGGCGCAAGGCGCGCAGGTGCTGGATCTGGAGGGACTGGCGGTGCACAAGGGCTCCGTGCTGGGCAAGGTGCCGGGCACGCCGCAGCCTTCGCAGAAGCGCTTCGAGACGCAACTGGCCCTGCAGCTGGAGTCGTTTGATCTGGCCCGACCGGTGTTCGTGGAGGCGGAGAGCCGCAAGATCGGCCAGATCTCGCTGCCGACGCCTCTGCTGGAGCGGCTGCGCGCCAGTCCCTGTATCGAGATCGTTGCCTCGCCCGAGGCACGGCTGGACTACCTGCTGCGCGACTACGTCTATCTGGGCGATGACGGCCCGCGGCTGGCGGAGACGCTCGGCCAGCTGCACGGCCTGCAGGCGAACGAGACGATCACCCGCTGGCAGGCCTGGGCCGTGGCCGGGGAACTGCGCCCGCTGTTTGCCGAGCTGATGGCGTTGCACTACGACCCGCTCTACCTGCGGTCGCAGAACGGCAACTACCAGCGGCTGCGGACTGCGGTGCAGGTCGAGGCGGCTGCGCTGGACGAAGCCGCGCTGCTGGCGCTGGCGACCGAGATCGCCGAGCGCACGCTCAGTTCGATTCCTTGACCATCCGGCCGCTGGCCTGCTGGATGGGGCGGGCGTTCATCGGGTAGAGCTTGGTGAACACGGCAAGCTGGTCGGCCGAGAGCTGGGACGGCTGCTTCAGCACCAGCCACAGCACGCCTTCGCTGCACGGCGGCGTGGTCAGCGAGCCCATGTAGGTGTAGTAGCGGCGGTCTTCCGGCAACAGCAGGTTCATGTCGATCGGCACCGGCGACTGCAGCTCGTCGTTCTTCTCCAGCGGCATGCTGTTCCAGACCAGCTGCACCATCGGGTGCTGCTTGCCCTGGTCCATCAGCACGGCGACCACCGCCAGACGCCCTTCGGGATCCTTGTGGACCAGGTGGGCGACCATGTCGAACTGGCGGCCGTTGATGCGCTCTTCGGACGGGCGGTGGAAGTGGAACTGCACCAGGTCGTAGCGGCGGCCGGCGACCTCGATGCTGTTGCCGTAGCCGAGGTTAGCCTGCACCGTGTGGCCGTTGTCCAGCACGTTGAAGCCGGTCTGGCGGTAGTTGAACTTGATCGGCTCCAGCTCGACCTTGATGCCGCCGCGGATGTCGATCGGGCTCTGGCGCTTGCCGGAGGAGCAGGTGGAGAAATCGGGCTTCAGCTTGCCCCATTCCGCCGGGCCGCCTTCGCCGCCATAGGACCAGTGGGCGACGTGTGCCGCATGGGCGGCGGCCTCCACCGACGGGGCGCCATGGCCATCCGGCGCGCGTCCGGCCGCAGCGGCGTTGACGATGCCCATGGTCACGGCCGGGGCGGCGGCATGGGGATCCACGGCGTGCGCGGCCCTATGGCCACCGGATGCGCGCTTGCGCGGTGCCTGTGTGTGGACCTGCGCCTGGGCGGCGCGCACGCGGGAGATGCGCTCCTGCAGGCGGCGGGCGAGTTCGTCCGAGGCCAGCGCGGCGGGCGCTGCGGCTGCGGCCGGCGCTGCGGCGTGGGCCGCGGGCTCCGCGGCCGGGGGCGGAGCGGGTTTGGCGATGGCCGGCTTGGCCGGTGCCGCGGGAGCTGCGTGGCCATCGCTGGCAGCAGCCCACGGGCTGAGCAGCAGCGCGGACACCAGCGCGGCGAGTTTCAGGGGGTGTGGGTGTGAACGATGGGCCATGGAGTGCTCCGGCAGGGGGGATGGCGAGGTTTTCGACTCCTGCCGAGCCGACTTGAATCCTCGCCACCGCCCTGCCGGTTCCGGTGCACCTCCGGCCGGTCGCTCAGTCGCTCAGTCGCTGATCAGGATGGCCCGGAAGTCGTTCACGTTCGTCAGCGTCGGTCCGGTGACGACCTGGTCGCCCAGCGCTTCGAAAAAACCGTGGCCGTCGTTGTCGGCCAGCCGGTCCTTCGGACGCAGTCCCAGCGCCCAGGCCCGCGCCAGCGTGTCGGGCTGCCAGATGGCGCCAGCGATCTCCTCCTGCCCGTCGACGCCATCGGTGTCGCCCGCCAGCGCGTGGATGCGCGGATGGCCACCGAGCGCGATGCCCATCGACAGCAGGCATTCGACGTTGCGCCCCCCGCGCCCGGTGCCGCGCACGGTGACCGTCGTCTCGCCACCAGACAGCAGCACGCAGGGCGCGGCAAACGGCTGCCCGCGCCCGGCCACCTGCAGCGCCAGCCCCGCCAGCACCTTGCCGACGTCGCGCGCTTCGCCTTCGATCGCGTCCCCGAGGATGTGCACCGGGATGCCGGCCTCGCGCGCCACGGCCGCCGCGGCTTCCAGCGCCTGCTGCGGCGCCGCGACGATGTGGGTCTCGACGCCCGCGAGCCGGACATCCCCTGGCTTGATCGACTCGCCCCGACCGCTTTCCAGCACCTCGCGCGCCGCTGCGGGCAAGGCGATGCCGTAGCGCCGCACGATGTCGAGCGCGTCGGCGCAGGTCGTCGGGTCTGCCACGGTCGGGCCGGAGGCGATGTCGATCGGGTCGTCGCCCGGCACGTCCGAGATCAGCAGCGTCAGCACCCGTGCCGGATAGCAGGCCGCCGCAAGCCGGCCGCCCTTGATCGCCGAGAGGTGGCGGCGCACGCAGTTCATCTCCGTGATCGTGGCGCCCGAGGCCAGCAGCGCGCGGTTGATGGCCTGCTTGTCGGCCAGCGTCACGCCGTCCAGCGGTAGCGGCAGCAGCGAGGAACCGCCACCCGAGATCAGGCACAGCACCACGTCGTCCGCCGTGAGGCCACCGACGAACTGGAGCAGGCGCTCGGCGGCGCGCAGGCCGGCTTCGTCGGGCACCGGGTGGGCCGCCTCGACGATCTCAATGTGCGCGCAGGGCACGCTGTAGCCGTAGCGCGTGACCACCAAGCCGGTGAGCGGGCCGCGCCAGTGCTGCTCGACCGCCTGCGCCATCGCGGCGGAGGCCTTGCCCGCGCCGATCACCACCAGCCGGCCGCGCACGCTGGTCGGGTCCGGCAGGTAAGGCGGGATGCACCGGGCCGGCTGGGCGCTGGCGATGGCGGCGTCGAAGAGGCGGCGCAGGAAGGCAGGTGCGTTGGTGATCGGCATGGGGGAGGGCGGTGGGGCGGGACGATCCGGAAATTGGACATGGTATCGGGCACTGACACCCTCGCGACAGCAGGGCGACCCGGATGCCCTACGCTGCAGCGGCATGTCCACGCGAGCAGATCTGTGCCATGTCCCACCCCCGCCCCCAGCCCCTGGCTGACGCCCCCAGAGCGGTGCTCGTGGTCGGCGCCGGTGACGCCATTGACACCGCCTTCATCGCGCAGAATTTCCCCGAGCGTTATGCGCTGAAGGACCAGGCCGGCATCCTCGACCCCGAGCACATCGCAGAAGCCTATTGGCAACTGCACCGGCAGCCCCGCAGCGCCTGGACCCACGAGATGGACCTGCGCCCGTGGATGGAAACGTTCTGATTGCACCCAGGAGACCTGACATGACCGACACCGTGACCAAGCCGAAGCCGAAGACCATCGAGTTCCACTTCGATTTCGGCAGCCCGACCACCTACCTGGCGCACACGCAACTGCCACGCATCGCCCGCGAGACCGGGGCCGAGCTGGTCTACCACCCGATGCTGCTGGGCGGCGTGTTCAAGGCCGCCGGCAACGTCAGCCCCGTCAGCGTGGCCGCGAAGGGCCGCTGGATGGGGCAGGACATCGCCCGCTGGGCGCGGCGCTGGGGCGTGCCCTTCGCCTTCAACCCGCACTTCCCGGTCAACACGCTGACGCTGATGCGCGGCGCGGTCGGCCTGCAGCTGCGCCAGCCGGCGGATTTCACGCGCTACGTCGACGCGGTGTTCCACGCGATGTGGGTGGCGCCGCGCAACCTGTCCGATCCGGCCGAGGTCGCTGCCGTGCTCACCGCCGCCGGTTTCGATCCCGCCGCCTTCATGGCGCTGGTCGGTGACGCCGAGGTCAAGGCGCAACTGGTGGCCAACACCGAGGCGTCGGTGGCCCGGGGCGTGTTCGGCGCGCCGACCTGCTTTGTCGGCGACGAGATGCACTTCGGCCAGGACCGCCTGGACTTCGTGCGCGAGGCGCTGGCCTGAACGGCGATGGACCGCATCACCGGCATCCAGCTCTTCATCCGCATCGTCGAGACGGGCAGCTTCAGCAAGGCGGCGGCCGATCTCGGCATCACCCAGCCCACCGCCACCAAGTCGGTCGCCGCCACCGAGCAGCGGCTGGGCGCGCGGCTGCTGCACCGCTCGACCCGCGGCGTGACGCCCACCGAGGTCGGCGCGCTCTACTACGAAAAATGCAAGCGCATTGCCCGCGAGATGGACGAGGCCGATCACCTCGCCACGCTGCTGCAGAGCGCCGTCGGCGGCACCTTGCGCATCAGCACCTCGGTCGCCTTTGGCCGGCGCGTGCTGGTGCCGCTGGTGCTGCGCTACATGCGGGCCCACCCGCAGGTGACGATCGACCTGAGCTTCGACGACCGCTATGCCGATCTGGTCGCGCAGGGCGTCGATCTGGCGATCCGCATGGGCCGGCTGGCGGATTCGTCGCTCGGGGCGCGTTACCTGGGCACGAACCCGTGGGTGATGGTCGCGTCGCCCGACTACCTGCGCGCGCGGGGCACCCCGTTGACGGCGGACGACCTGCCGGCGCACGCCTGCCTCGTCTACAGCAGCGTGCAGGGCGACGACCGCTGGAGCCTGACGGCGCCGGACGGGCGCGAAGTGTCGGTGCCGGTGCAGGGCGCGCTGCGCTCGAACAACCTCTCGGCGGTGCTGGCGGCAGCGCGGGCGGGGATGGGGCTGGCGGTGCTGCCCTGGTACGTCGCCCACCAGTCCGTGGCGGACGGCGTGGTGCTGCCGATCCTGAGCGACCACGGTTTGCCGGCGCAGGAGGTCCACGCCGTCTTCCCGTCGCCGAAGTTCGTGCCGTCCAAGGTGACGAGTTTCATCGCGTACCTGCAGGCGACGCTGGCGGGCGACTGGTGGGCCTCAACCCTGTAGCGTCTCGACCTCGAAGCCAACGAGGTTGCGCGCCGCCCGGCTGAACTCCACGCCGATCAGGTGGACCGGCTCGCCTCGGTCGCAGTACTTGTCGGCGTAGCCCTGGGCCTTGATCTGCGCCAGCGCCTCGCCCTTGGCGGCCTGGGCGTGGTCGACGACCTTGAACTCGAAGACGAAGACTTGGCGGTTGAAGAGTACGGCCATGTCGATGCGGCCGTGGTTGGTGGAGTCTTCCAGCCGGATGTCCAGCCCGAGCGCGGCGAAGTGGCTGTAGAAGACGCTGGCGTAGTGGCCCTCGAAGCCGGCGAGGGGGTTGTTTCGGTACCAGTCGTGCGGGATGCTGGCGAACAGGGCCTTGAGCAACCCTTCTAGCGCGGGCAAGTCAGTGGCTTTCAGGATCTCGATCAGACGTGCCTGGGAATCCACGGCCTCTTCCGCCGGAATGCCGTAGGCCAGCAGCAGCGCCTCGTTCAGGCTGGACTCGACTTCGTGGTTCGGGTAGCCGAGCCGGTACAGCCATTTGCCTGGCACCGGTTCGCGGGCCTCGTGGATCGTCAGGTAGCCGGCCTGGAACAGCAGCGCCTCCGGGGCGATCTGGTCCACGTCGAAGCTCGACAGCAGGGCGTGGTTGCTCTGGAGCCGCTGGAGTCTGGGGGTGAAGAAGCGCCGCTCGGCCAGTAGCTTGATGAGGAATGTAGGCGTACCGGTCTCGAACCAGTAGGGCTGGAATGTGCGGTTCTCGAACAGCAGGAGCAGGTCGAAGGGGTTGTAGACGGAGGTGCCGAGCCAGTTGTAGCCGTTGTACCAGCGGCGGATCTGCTCGCGGTCCAGCCCCGGCAGCTCAGGCGCGAACACGGTGTCCACGTCCTCGTCGGTGTAGCCGCACAGCGCGCTCCAGCGGGGTGACAGCGTGATGTCCTGCAGATGGTTCAGACCGGAGAACAGGCTGACCTTGGAGAACTTGGAGACGCCGGTGAGGAAGACGAAGCGCAGGTCGGCGTCGGCGCTCTTGAGGACTGAATAGAAGCTGCGCAGCGCGTCGCGCATCGCAGCGGCGACTTCGCGGTTGGCGAGGTTGTCGAGGATGGGCTTGTCGTACTCGTCGATGAGGACGACGGTGCGCTGGCCGGCGAGCCGGGCGGATTCGCTGATCAGCTCGGCGAATCGGCCGCTGATCGATTCGGCGTGGAAGGAGATGCCCAGCCGGCGTGCGTGCGCGTCGAGCAACTCGTGCAGGCGCTGGTCGAGTTCGGCGGGGCTGTGGACCTCGCCCTGGCCGAAGTCGATGCGCAGGACGTGATGGCGCTTCGACCAGTCCCAGCGCGACTCGGCGGCCAGGCCAGTGAACAGCGCCCGGTTGGTCTCGAACAGCTCCTTGAAGGTGTCCACGAGCAGGCTCTTGCCGAAGCGGCGGGGGCGGCTGAGGAAGAAGGCCGTGCCGGACTCGATCAGGTCGATCGCCATGCCGGTCTTGTCCACGTAGTAGCAGTCTGCTTCGCGCAGCTTGGCGAAGGTCTGGATGCCGGTGGGCAGACGGCGGCGGGGCAGGGCAGGGGTGCGCATGGGGGCAGTGTAGAGGCGCGGGCTGGTGGGGTGTGGCCTGCGTGAAAATGCCGCCTTGGGAGCAACAACGCAGGGTGGGACGACCACATGGCCGGGATTTTCATCAGCTATCGGCGCCAGGAGAGCACGAAGGACGCCCGCTCGCTGTACGAGCTGTGGGGCGGCTGGTGTCGGTCATTGGCAAGCTGCTGGGGACGGTCGCGCTGCCCAAACCGCTGATGCAACCGCCACCACCACCACCGCCGTCATCGAGGCATTGGAAAACGGCGGCGATCGTGTTGGGGGTCGTGGCGGTGGGGGCGGGAGGGTATGTGCTCAAGCCCGTCCGGCGCAGTCTGGTAGCCGATGGGCAGTCTGCGGCGGGGGGTGGTGGCGATCGTCATGCCGATCAGTTTAGGTTCAGCCCACCACGTCCGGCCACACGGTGTGGAACCACTGCCCGGCCGGCTTGTCGATGCGCTCGTAGGTGTGCGCGCCGAAGAAGTCGCGCTGCGCTTGCAGCAGATTGGCCGGCAGACGGGCCGTGCGCAGGCTGTCGTAGTAGCCGAGTGATGCGCTCATCGCCGGCACCGGGATGCCCTGCGTCACCGCGTGCGCCACCACCTCGCGCCAGGCCTGCTGCGTGCGGTTCAGCAACGCGGCGAAGTAGGGCGCCAGCATCAGGTGCTGCAGCTCGGGCTGCGCCGCGTAGGCCGCGGTGATGTAGTTCAGGAAGCGCGCCCGGATGATGCAGCCGCCGCGCCAGATCGACGCCAGCCCGCCGAGGTCGATGTCCCAGCCCTTGTGCGCGCTCATGCTGCGCACGAGGTCCAGCCCCTGCGCGTAGCTGATGACCTTGGCCGCGTAGAGCGCGTCGTGGATCTTGGCCACCAGCGCGTCGCGTGCGGCCTGGTCGCCGGCCCACGGCGTGGTCGGGCCTTGCAGGATGTGGCTGGCCTCGACGCGCTGCGCCTTCTGCGACGACAGCACGCGCGCCTCCACCGCGGCGTTGATGGTGCTGATCACGACGGCCTGCTCGGCCGCGTTGATGAGCGTCCACTGGCCCGTGCCCTTCTGGCCGGCCTTGTCGAGGATGAGTTCGACGATGGGGCGGCCGGTCTCGGGGTCGATCTGCTCCAGCGCCTTGCCGGTGATCTGGATCAGGTAGCTCTGCAGCTCGCCCTCGTTCCAGCGGTTGAAGACCTCGGCGATCTCCAGCGTGGCCATGCCCGCCGACTGCATCAGGTGGTAGGCCTCGCAGATGAGCTGCATGTCGCCGTACTCGATGCCGTTGTGGATCATCTTGACGTAGTGGCCCGCGCCGCCCGGTCCGATGTGGCGCACGCAGGGCTGGCCTTCGGCGACGGCGGCGATGCTCTCGAAGATCGGCCGCATCACCGCCCAGGTCGAGGCCGGCCCGCCCGGCATGATCGCCGGCCCCTTGCGCGCGCCTTCCTCGCCACCCGAGACGCCCGCGCCGATGAAGCGCAGGCCCAGCGGCGTGAGCCACGCATCGCGGCGCTCGGTGTCGGTGTAGAGGCTGTTGCCGCCGTCGATCACGATGTCGTCGGTCTCCAGCAGCGGAATGAGTTGTTCGATCACCGCGTCCACCGCCGCGCCGGCCTTCACCATGATCATCACCTTGCGCGGGCGGGCCAGGCTTTGCACGAAGTCGGCGAGGCTGTGCGTGGCCGTCAGGTGCTTGCCCGGGTGCTGCGCCACGAATTCGTCCGTGACCGCAGTGGTGCGGTTGTAGACGCTGACCTGGAAGCCGCGGCTCTCCACGTTGAGCACCAGGTTCTGGCCCATCACGGCCAGGCCGATCAGGCCGAAATCGTTGAGCTTGTCTGTCATCGCATCACCGCCGAGTCTGGAGAGGCGGTCAGGGTAGCGGGCCGGGCGGCGGCGGTCCAGTATGCTGGTGACTCCCTGCCGATTCACTGCCCGCGAGGAGTTCCCCATGTCGCACACGATCCGCCTCCACCGTGTCCTGCGCGCGCCCCCGGAGCGCGTCTACCGCGCGTTTCTGGACGCCGACGCGCTCGCCCGCTGGATCCCGCCGAACGGCTTCACCGCCAAGGTCCACCACATGGACGCCCGGGTCGGCGGCACCTTCCGCATGTCGTTCACCAATTTCAGCGGGGGCAATACCCACAGCTTTGGCGGCGAGTACCAGGAGCTGACTCCGCACACGCGCATCCGCTACACCGACCAGTTCGATGACCCGAACCTGCCCGGCGTCATCACGGTGACGGTGGAGCTGAAGCCGGTGCTGTGCGGCACCGAGCTGCACGTCGTGCAGGAGGGCATCCCGGAGGTGATCCCCGCCGAGATGTGCTACCTCGGCTGGCAGCAATCGCTGGCGATGCTGGCGCTGCTGGTCGAGCCGGAGATTCCGGCGGGCTGATCCGCCGCGCTCAGCCGCACTCGGCCGCGAGGCGGCGCACCACTTGTTGCCGCAGTTCCTCGTCGTCCTCGAACTTCACGTCCTGTGTGCCCAGCAGCAGCGTGCCACCGCCACGCAGCAGCGAACGCTGCACGATCCCGCCGCACAGGCCCACCAGTTCGTGGATAGCCTCCCGGTCCGGCGGGCTGCCTTCGGGCTTCTGCTCGATCCGGGCGTACAGCGCCCGCTTGCGCACGTTGCCGACGGAGCGCGGGAAGCGCTGCTCGATCTTCTCGCGCACGCTGTCGGCCGTGACGCTGCTGCCGAGCACCGACACGATCTGGCTGACAAAACGCGCCGCCTCGATCTCGCGGGCTTGCAGCAACTGCTCGGCGTAGGCCAGAAGGGCCGCGTCGGCGCCGAAGTGGCGGCCCAGGAAATCGGTGCGCAGCCGGTCGGCGAGGGTGGCGGCCTCGGCGTAGTTCTGGTGCTGCAGCAGCTGCAGGCGGAACTCGTCGCCCATGTGGACCGACAGGCGCTCCAGCCGGGCGTGGTGCCGCCGGATCTCGGGGAAGAAGCCGGCGGCGATCTTCCAGCGCTCGGCCAGCGGATCGGGGCCGTCGTTGTCGGCCGGTGCGGGGGGCGGGCTGATGCCGTTCAGCGTGGCGTCATACGCCTGCCGGCTCACCGGGTCTGACAGCACGTCGTGCGCGATGTTGATGCGCTGGATCCGGTCGATCGCGTCCGGGGCCGGGTTGCGGTCGGGGTGGTACACCGAGACCATCGCCCGGTACGCGGCCTTGACGACGACCGCCTCGGCGTGGCGGGCCAGGCCCAGGGTCTGGTAGTGATCGGCGGCGGGCGGTGCGGGGGGAGGGAGGCTGGACATGGGTAACAGCGATGCTACCGGGTTGACCGGTGGATTGGCTTGGTGCCCGCTTGGGTGGGTGGTGGCCGCTCCAGGTTGCGGTGATGGCGCTGGAGGATCTTGCCGAATCCGGCCGCCGCTCGGCCGAGGGCGGGGCATACCGTCGGGTGCAGTGTGTTGCGTACCTTCCAGGTCATGCCCAAGCGCTGGATCGTCGAGTGCAGCTTTGCGTGGCCGGAGAAGAACCGGCGACTGTGGAAGAACTGCGAGCGATTGCTCAACACCAGTTTGCAGTTAGTCCATCTGGCGTTTCTCGCTCTGCTCCTCAGGAGATCGTGAACACGCTCTCAGGCAAGTTGGACAGCGAACAGCCATACGCGTGCCAGAAACAGCCATGAATGAACACTACTTAGTTGTACTTCGGGAGGACGAGATCGGGTCGACAGGGCAGTGAGCGGTCATGCAACCTGTACCGCAGCCCGCGCGCAGGCAGCCCCCGCCGCATCTGCATCTCGGGTTTCGTGTCCTTGCCTCGGATGTGGCTCATATTGAGTCGGCGCTGTTCGGGCGTGAGCACGTCGGCCATTCACGCTCCTGCGTCCGCGACTACGGCGCGCAAGCAGCCACGCAGTTCTTCGCCCGACATGCCGGGGCGCAGCGTCACTGCACCGAAACGGAATTTCTCACGGTACTCCGGATGGAAGAGACGACCTGGCACGGACGTGGCCTTGAAGTCCGCCTGCAGCCCCAACGGCACATGCGGTGTGAGCAGGTAGGCGGCCGTCACGATGCCCTCGGTCCGGCCGCTGGCCACCTCTTGGACGAGCGCGTCGCGGTAGGTATGGATCGAGTTCAGCGCATCGTTGAGGCCGGCGTTGATACGGTACTTCGCATCGAGCACGATCACGCGCCGCTCCGGGCTGCCCATGCCGCTGCCCGCTAGCACGACATCGGGCACCATCGTCCGGCTGAAGCTGCCTTCGCGGCTGTCCTCCACCCAATATTCGCGATATTGACGCTGGAAGCACAGCACTCGGTCGCCGCCAATTGGCACCGTGATGGCGCCTGCCGCGATCGTTACTCCGCCGCCCGCCTCGCTGAGGAATAGATTGCTCAGGTCCACACCCGTGGCGCCGTATTCCTCGACGGCAGCGCGCAGCAGGCGCATGAAGCACCACAGCTCGTACAGCTCATAGGTCCGGGCCAGCGGCATCTGTAGGAAGTCGCCGAACAGCGCGGCGAGGCCGAGATTCATGTCCTGCCAGAGGCGATAGAAGCGTTGGTAGACCGGATCGTTGCGGAACAGCGAGGACATGCGCAGTAGCGCCGGCCCCTCGCCGACTTCAGCCATGAATCCGGCCGCTGCAACATCGTTGAGTCGCCGCGAGATGCGCCGCGTCCGCACGGCCCAACTGCCCGTCGTAGTGATGCTCTCGACATCGTCGGTCACACCCGTCTTTGCCAGCAGCTCGGCGATACCGGACAGCCATGCCGCCCAGGAGTGCAGGCAGGCTTTGATCTGCCGGTGTTCGGGGATGTCCACGCTGTTGCGTCGCTGCCGTAGCGTGATGTGCGCCGGCAGGCGACCCTTCAGCGCGACCGGCAGACGTGAAGGCTGTACCGTTTCGGTCCTGATTACCCCTGACCGGAAGGATTTGATGATTTCGGGGCCAGTCGCGCGCGTGGCGCGATGCACCGGAACCGTGAGGTCCTCTGCGCGCAGGTAGTGACGCGGGGCACGGGCGATCGCTTCCACCGTCGCGACGATGGCTTCGGCACGCGAGCGCAGGAACTCGAGACGGGCCAGTGGCGGCGGCCGGTTGCTTGGCTGGCGCGCAATACCTTTCCGAAACGCGCTCAACGAGAACAGGGCGAAGGTGTCTTCGAGGACTTCGCGCACCATTGCATCGAAGTCGTTGCGCGTGAGCTTGCGCAGGTCGGGGTCGGTTGTGACCTCGAAGCGGCGCGCCCCGATACCCGGTACGCGCAGCACGGCTTCGACCGTGCCGGCATGAAAGCCAGGCTGCCAGCGCCAGCGAGCGTTGCGGGGTTCGCGCGACCGCAGCGCTTCGACCGGCGCATCGTCGATCAGTAGGTCGGCGGCAAGCGCGTCGTCACTGTCGCGCAGTTCAAAGAGATAGGACGCCCCTTCCCGTACTGCCCCAGGTGGCACTGCTTCCGGCACGGGCCAGACCTGCCACGCCGGTCCGCCGCCTTCTGCTTGGATGTAGAGCGCAGTCACGGTTCACCGCATCGCCTGGAACGAACCGAAATCGTCGAGGTCGGCGAGCAACTTCTGTAAGAACGCCTGCGCGCGCGGAAGGCCCTGGCAGGCCTTGTCCAGGCCAGTAAGCAATGTGCGCTGCCGCTCGGCACCACGAAGCTTCACCAGTACCTTCTGCACGAGCAACTGGTCAGTGACATCGGTCGCGGCGCTGCCGATATGTTTCGCGTCGAAAGCGTGATACCGCACGAATTCCTCAATCAGCCGGTAGCCGAAGCCGAGCCCGTATTGCTGCATCAAACCGTGGATTTCTATGAGCTTGGCTTCGGACGCTGTGCGGGCATCTTTCAGCTCGGGATGACGGCTTTCGAGCGAAACCAGGAAGCCAGGCACATCGACCGTGGACATGTCGATCACCGATGCGCGGTCGAGAACCTTGTCGCTGACCGGGTTCGTCGTCTCATCGACGTTGATCGTGCCGATGATGAACAGGTTGGCGGGTAGCGGCAGCTCAGCACGGATGCTCGCGCCCGTCGTGCCTTCGAGCGGCACGCTGTTCGAGTGCAGTTGCAGCCGGCCCTCCGTTTCCATGCAGGAGAGTACGTCGGACAGGTAGTACTCGACGCGCGCTAGGTTCATTTCGTCGAGGATCACGAAGACCGGCGACTCGCGGTGCGCGGTCGCAACCAGCACCGCTTCGAGGAATGTCGGCACGACGTAGCGGTTCGTCAGCACGTCGAAATAGCCTGTCAGCCCAGTCGGGTCGGTCCACTCCGGCCGCACCGGGCACTCGAATATCAGAGGATCGTCATCCGTGTTCGAGGTCAGGCCATGCACGGCCCTGGCGTACTTCAGCGCGAGCTGCGTCTTGCCCGTCCCGGACAGGCCGGACAGGATCACAAAGTGCTTATGCGGCAGGAAATTCAGAGCCGCATGGAAGCGTCGCACTTCACTGTTCGGGTAATGGCCGCCTAGCGCCTTAACGGCAGCTTCGATTTCGGCTACAGGGATGCTGGCTGGCATGCGGCGCATCTCCGGGCTCAGCGTGGCTGTCTCGGTCCAGACGGGCAACTCATGAATCTTCTGCGAGCCGACCAGACTGCCGAGCCAACCGATGAATTCGCGCGCCAGCAGGCTGCGCCGCGCTGATGCCGTCGGCGGATAAAGCGCGACCACGATCTTGTCCAGCTCGATCGAAGGCTCAAGCGGCTTCCGATCGAAGTCGAGGCTTGACCAGAAGCCCTTGTTGCGCAACCAGAGCCTGCCGTCCTGGGCGATGTAGATAGGGACGTTATTGTTGTCTTTCTTGTACTTGATGGCCGCGCCGCCATCTTCAGCCACAGCTTCGGCAGCTTCGGCAGCTTCCGCTCCGTCGCCGCCCTTGGCGCCTTCGCCCAGATTCTTCATGTCGGCAAGCCGCTTGACAAAGCTGGACCTGTCCTTGCGAACCAGGACGGCGAAATACACCTCGTCTTCGGGCGGGAAGCGCAAAACGCAGCCGAAGATTAGCGCCTCGACATCGTCCTTGAGTTTTTCGAGATTGACGACGCCGAGTTGGATGCCGCCTTCTACGATCTTGGCGCTGTTGGAGACGCCGAACAGTTCGCGCGGGCGGACGGTCTTCGATGTTCCGAAATGCTTTTGCGCAGCCTCAAGAAACCGCTGCTGGCGCTCGACAAGGTTCATTCTCCGTCTCCCTTTCTGTTTGTTTGAGCGTCTTCATGATGTGCGTCGCAACGGCCTTCGCCAGCAGTGGAGGGACTGCATTGCCGATCTGCTTGAAGGCGGGGTTCATCGTGCCGCAGAAGCTGAAGCCGTCAGGGAAAGAGTGCAGACGCGCTGCTTCGCGCACGGAGATCGTGCGGGCCTGCTTACTGTCGTAGTGAATGTGGCTGTAGCTGTCCTTGCCGAGGTGCGCCATGAGAGTGCGCGCCGGTTGGTCGCGCCACATCTTGCGCCACTTGTTTGGAAACTTGCCCACGTCGTAAGGCGGCACGATTGACGCTTTGATCTCTTCGTATTGCTGCGAGCCAGACTTGACCGCCGTACCCTGCTTTGCGAGTAGCGCCAAATGCTGCTCGAACATTTCCATTGCGTGCTGGTACGCCTGCGGATATTGGTCGCCGGGATTCATTCGCGCGAACAGCGGGTAGTCGCGCGGCAAATACCGGATGACGTGATCGACAAGAGCCTCAGGCGCCTCGAAGCCCGGCCAAGTGCGCATCTGCTTTGCATATGCGGTGTGCGGCTCCTTGCCGTAAGGCATAGGTTCGTCAAAGCGCCGAGCGCCACGACGCAGAACGCCGCTTTTGAGCAGCTTGCGCGCATCAATGACAGGCAGGTCACCGAGCGCTTGCTCGGCTGTGAAAGCCGGAGGTAGCGAGCGAGCTGCCTTCGGTGCATGGATGTAGTGGTGCGCGTCGTCGGTGATCCCGCTGTCAAGGAACTTGAGCGCGACCGAGCGCGTGCCTTCATAGCCTGGGGGAAGATCAATGAAATGCGTCGGCTCGGGGAACGTGACCACATCGGCGATCTCGCGCCGGTAGGCGATCAGGATCATCCGCTCGCGCATCTGCGGGACCCCGTAGAAAGCTGCGTTGAGCAGGGTGTAGCGGCAAATGTAGCCCTTGCTTTCCAGGACTTCGGCGATCTCTTCGGCGATGTTCTGGCCGCCATGGTTCAGCACGTCGGGCACGTTTTCGACCACGACTACAAGCGGCGCGAAGGCTTCGACATATCGCAGATAGTCGATGTAGAGCTGGGCACGCGGGTCGTGCTTGAACGCTTCGGCGTGGTTATCCACCTCACGCAGCTTGGGCCGCCCGACGCGGGCGAAGGCTTGGCACGGCGGGCCGCCGACGAGAACGTCAAACGCGGCTGCAGTCGGACCGACCTGAAGATCCTTCGCTAGCTGGTCGGGGTTAGTCTTCGTGATGTCTCGCGCCTGCGAATGCACTGCATTGCCACCATGGAAGTTGCGGCCATGAGAGGCCGCCGCGTCCGGGTCGAATTCCACCGCACCCGCGATGGTGAATCCGGCTGCAGAGAACCCAAGCGATATGCCGCCGCAGCCGGCGAAAAGATCAAGCACACGCGGACTTCCGCCAGCTTTGAGGCGAGCAATCTTCTGCTGGATCGCACGGGTGTTGGTTTTCACAGTGTCACCACTTCCTCTGGTTTTGCTTTGCATGACACCTTCACCGCTGGCCGCGGAAGAGCGGGTACTGCGCTTCAACATACTTCTCTACCGCGTCACGGACCACCCAGGCCACGGAAACCTTCTTCTCCTCGGCGATCCGCTCCAGTTCGGTGTAGAGATCGGCAGGGAACGTGACTGAAGCCCGTGTCCCTTCCTTCGCCGGACCATGCTGTTTGGTAGTGAGTGCCATGCCTGCCTCGATTGAATTGCACCATCCTACACCACAGTGGTGCACGGAGCGGGCCTTTGAATTGTTCGCCATTGCCGGTGGTGAGGTTGCCCCTGAAGCCCGGAGTGCGTAGCACCACCGCGAGGTGCATCACAGCAAAGAGGCGCTGGCGCTGGTCGCGAGTCTGTATCAGCGACTCGGGCGATTGGTCCGCGAGTGAGACCAATCATTCGCGACGGTGGTCTCCTGTGAACAGCGGCGTGCGTGGCCTACCGCTTGGCGATGAGCGGGAAGTCAGCCGGCCGCCGGATGGAGTCCACAGACAGATCCACATCGAGCCCCGGCCAGTAGAGATGGTCCGGCGCAGGGCGCTCGACCTCGGTGATCTGCTCGATCGTGGCCTGACGGAACCACGGGAACTGCGCGAATGGCAGCAGCAGTTCCTCGTCGTCGCCCAGCAGCAGCCAGAAGCCGTGCCGCGAGATGTGGGTCACTTCAGCTGCCAATGGGTTGGTTCCAGGCATCTTCGAGCTTCTTCAGGAGGGATTGAACGACAGTGGGTGCCATCGAGTCACGGTAGCGCCGCAGTCGAATTCATTTCCCAACCGAGGCGAGCGCCGCGGCGATGGTCTTGAGCGACATGACCATGGAGATTGGCGATGTCCCTGCGCTCCCAAGCAAGCTCTGCGCACCGAAGGAGGCATACCAAGCGGCCACCCGCTCGTTCTTCGCGTCGATGTAGAGCGCGACGCCACCGACTTCAGCGGAGACTCTCAAGCAGCGCTGACCCGCAGCGAGCAACAGCTGGCCGCCGAGTCCGCTGCCCTGCACGCTGAGATCTGTCGCCAGGCGTGCGAGTCGATAGCCGGGCACCGCATGGCGAGACAGTCCTCTGCGAATGCCCTCGGGTGTCCGCTCGTCGTCTGCAGCCGCTGGTGCCAGGCTGTAGAAGCCCAGGACCCGCCCGCTGGCATCGTCGAGGGCCACAAAAGTCTTGGCGCCCCCGCTCTCATGGTTCTGCCGAGCGAACTTTTTCAGATAGGTGTTGAGATCGGCATCGCCACAGTCGAACACGTCCCGCGGGTGCCCTTTGGAGATGGGCTCCTCGTGCCACGCCAGGGTCATGTCGATGCAGGCAGTGCCTTGGCGGCGGCGAGCAGCTTGGCGTTGGGGGGCGGCGGATTGTCGAGCAGGTCAAGGATGCGCTGGAAATCGCGCTCGGTCACCTGGATCACCTCGGCTTCGTGGATGACCGCCTCGGCTTCACGCAGCGCAGATTGGGTGACGAAGTTGGTCAGGTCCGTGTTGCGGATCGAGGCGGCACGCAGCAGCTTGGTCTTGACCTCCGGCGTCATGCGCAGGCTCATGCGGAGGTTGTTTTTGACGGCGGTGCGGGGCATGGTGGTCACCTGAATCTTGTACACCTTCAAAGGGTACAAGATTCCGTGGACGGTGTCGTGCGCCATCTGCTGCGTCTTCTGCAATTGCCTTGCGTAACACAACAGATGTGTTTAGTCTTGAGGCATGAACTCGAAGCAGATGAAGAAGTGGCTGGAGCAGCAAGGTGCCACCTTCGAGCCCGGCAAGGGTTCACACCTGAAGGTTTTCCTGAACGGGCGGCAGACGACGCTGCCCATGCACGGCACGGCCGAGCTGGGCAAGGGCCTCGAAGCCGCCATCAAACGCCAGCTCGGCCTGAAATGAGGACTCCCATGTTCGACTACCCCGTGACCCTGACCCCTGACGGCGACACCGTGCTGGTGACGTTCGCCGACGTGCCCGAGGCGATCACCTTCGGCGCGGACGAGGACGAGGCGCTGTTGCAGGCGGTCGATGCGCTGGAGACGGCGCTGGCCTTCTACATCGAGGCCCGCAAGCCGTTGCCTGTGCCTAGCCAGGCGGCAGTCGGGCAGCCCGTGGTGCGCCCGTCAGCCCTGGAGTGCGCGAAGTTGGGCGTGTACCGGGCGATGGTGGAGCAGGGCGTGCGCAAGGCGGAACTGGCCCGCCGCCTTGGCTGGCACATGCCGCAGGTGGACCGCCTGCTCGACCTCGGTCACGCCTCGCGCTTCGAGCACATCGAGGCGGCGGCTCGGGCGCTGGGGCGGCGGGTGGAGATCACGGTGGCGTGACGCTCCACACGGTTTGCGTCAATGCCCGCCGCTGAACGCCTTCGACGCCTCCACCGACTCTGCCGTCGAATCCCCCCGGCTGCCGTTGAAGTACAGGTTCAGCACCACCGCCGCGATCGAGGTCAGCAGGATGCCGGACTCCAGCAGCGGGTGCAGGCCGTGTGCCATCTGTTGCGTCCAGCGCGGCGCGACCAGCGGCACCAGGCCGAAGCCGATCGAGATCGCCACGATGTAGAGGTTGTGCTGGTTGCCCTTGAAATCGACGTTCGAGAGGATGCGGATGCCGGTGGCAGCGACCATGCCGAACATCACCAGACCAGCGCCGCCGAGCACGAACTGCGGCACCGATTCGACCAGCGCGGCCATCTTCGGCAGCAGCCCCAGCACCAGCATGATCACGCCCGCGGCCACGCACACCCAGCGGCTCTTCACGCCCGTCACGCCCACCAGCCCGACGTTCTGCGAGAAGCTGGTGTAGGGGAAGGTGTTGAAGATGCCGCCGATCAGCGTGCCCAGACCATCGGTGCGCAGGCCGGCGGAGAGCTGGCTCTGGTTGATGCGCTTGCCGGTGATGTCCGACAGGGCCAGGAACATGCCGGTGGACTCGATCATCACGACGATCATGACCAGCGACATGGTCAGGATGGACAGCAGGTCAAAGGTCGGCATGCCGAAGGTGAAGGGCAGCACGACGTCGAACCAGCTCGCCTTGGCGACCTTGTCGAAGCCCATCTTGCCCATCGCCACCGCGACCACGCAGCCCGCGACGATGCCCAGCAGCACCGAGATGTTGGAGATGAAGCCCTTGGCGTACTTGGCCAGCCCCAGGATCACCGCCAGCACGAAGGCGGCAATGGCGAGGTTGTCGAGCGCGCCGTATTTCAGGTTGTCGGCCATCGGGATCGGGCCGATCTTGATCGGGGCGGACGCGGCGTCGGCGGTGGCCTTGGCCGCATCGACCATCGCGACCAGCTTGGGCACATCGATGTTCTGCGCCAGGTTCGGCGGCCCGCCCAGCGCCCAGCCCACACCGACACGCATCAGGCTGATGCCGATGACCGCGATGATGGTGCCGGTGACGACCGGCGGGAAGTAGCGCAGCAGCCGGCTCATCAGCGGCGCGATCAGCATCGAGACCACGCCCGCGCCGATGATGGCGCCGAAGATCGCCCGCGCGCCGTCCACGCCGCCGTTCGCGTTGGCCATCGCCACCATCGGCCCGACGGCGGCGAAGGTCACGCCCATCATCACCGGCAGCTTGATGCCGAACAGCCGCCCGAAACCCAGCGACTGGATCAGCGTCACCAGCCCGCAGCAGAACAGGTCCGCCGAGATCAGCATCGCCACCTGCTCCGGCGTGAGCTTGAGCGCGCGCCCGACGATCAGCGGCACGGCGATTGCGCCCGCGTACATCACCAGCACATGCTGCAGGCCCAGCGCGGCCAGCCGGCCGGTGGGCAGTCTCTCGTCCACCGGGTGGACTGTGGATGTCGTCATGCTTGTCTCCTCGTGTTGTTCGGGCAATGCAGCGGCGTCGACTGGCTGCCCGAAGCGCCAGCCGGTCAGGAACAGGGGAAGGGAATCAGGGCGCGGTGGGGGCGCCGGCCTCGAACCAGCGCTTGAGCACCGCGCGCTCGGCGTCGGTGATCTGCGTGGCGTTGTTCATCGGCATGACCTTGAGCACGACGGCCTGCTGGTAGATCGCCTGCGCGTTCTGCTTGATCAGCTCGGGGGTGTGCAGCTGGATGTTCTTGTTCTGCACCTGCGCGTTGTGGCAGAGCACGCAGCGCTGGTCGACGACCGCCTTCACCTCGGCGAAGGTGACCGCGGCGGTGGGCTGGGCGGTGGGCTGGGCGGTGGCCGCGGACGGCTTCGGCGCGAGCCACACGGCCAGCGCGACCAGGATCAGCGTGCCGGCGATGGCGTGGACCCACGACACCGGCTTGCCCTGGGCGAGCTGCTTGTGGCGGGCGACGAAGCTGTGGCGGATCAGCGCGCCGGCCAGCATGAACAGCACCAGCACCAGCCAGTTGTGCGGCGCCTGGTAGAGCCAGCCGTAGTGGTTGGACAGCATCGCGATCAGCACCGGCAGCGTGAAGTAGGTGTTGTGCACGCTGCGCTGCTTGGCGCGCTGGCCGTGGATGGCTTCGACCGGCTGGCCGGCGCGCAGTTGGGCGACGACGGTGCGCTGGCCGGGAATGATCCAGAAGAACACGTTGGCGCTCATCGACGTGGCCATCATCGCGCCCACCAGCAGGAAGGCGGCGCGCCCGGCGAACAACTGGCAGGCCAGCCACGCCGCGAACACCACGAACGCGAACACCCCGACGCCGACGATCAGGTCGCCGTTCTTCTTCTGCCCGAAAGCGCGGCAGATGACGTCGTAGACCACCCAGAAGGTGGCGAGGAAACCGAGCGCCGTGCCGATGGCTGCCATGGGCGACCAGTCGAACACGCTCTTGTCGATCAGGAAGGTGCCGGCGTTGAACAGGTAGAGCACCGTGAACAGCGCAAAGCCGGTCAGCCAGGTGGAGTAGCTCTCCCAGTAGAACCAGTGCAGGTGCTCGGGCAGCTTCTTGGGCGAGACGAGGTATTTCTGCGGGTGGTAGAAACCGCCGCCGTGCACGGCCCACAGTTCACCGCCGACGCCCTTGTCGCGCAGGGCAGGGTCTTCGGGCGGGGTCAGGCTGTTGTCGAGAAAGACGAAGTAGAACGACGAGCCAATCCAGGCGATCGCCGTGATGACGTGGACCCAGCGCAGCAGCAGGTTGGCCCAGTCGAGCAGGTAGGCTTCCATCAGATCCTCAACGGGCTAGGACAGCCCGGTGCCGAGGCACCGGACCATCCCCCCACCACAGCGGGCTCTGTGAGGAGAAAACGTCGCAACCGCGCTGGACAGCGGGGCTCCGCGGCGACGTGGACAAACTGTATACAGCTCTGTGCACCAATTGGATGCGGAGTTACCCGACACCCGGGTGGATGCACCGATCAGAAGCGGTGGCGCACGCCCAGCGCGTAGCTCAGGCCGGTGGACAGGCCGGCCACATGGTCGCGCATGGCGACGGTGTACACGTCCGTGCGCTTGCTGAGGGAGTGGTCGTAGCCCAGCGACAGCGTGTCGCGCTTCGCGCCCGTGTCCGGCTTGATCTGGCCCCATTGCGCCAGCACGGCACCCGCGCCCACCGGCACCTTGGCGCCGATCTCGGTGATGCGGTACTGGTTGACGACGGTCTCGTTCTTCACGCGGCCGTACTGGCCAAACAGCTTGGCGGCGCCGAAGTCATAGCTGCCACCGACTTGCCAGGTGCGGGTGTCGGCCACCGGGGTGGCGCCGTCTTTCTTGACGCTCTGCATGGTCACGGTCGCGGCGACCGGGCCGTCGGCGTAGCCGGCGTTCACGCCCCAGTTGCGGCCGTTGCTGCCTTCGCCCAGCGCGCCGATCAACGCGAAGCTGAAGCCGCCCCAGCGCGGGCTCATGTACAGGACGGAGTCGCTCCAGCCGGTGTCGCCCGTGACCGTGCCACTGGTGAAGAAGTGTCGGATGCTGGGCGAGTAGCCGAAGGAGTCGCCGAAGGCGTTCATCCGCAGGGTCGAGACGAACAGCGGCGTGGTGTTGCGCCCGAGGGTCACCGTGCCCGCGGCCTTGCTGGACAGGCCCACGTAGGCGTTGCGGGCCCAGAACGCGTCGCCGCCGAACCGACCGGCCTCACCGGTATCCGCGCGCAGGAAGTGCTCCATCCGGACCACGGCGGACAGGCCGCTGCCGAGGTCTTCGGTGGCGCTGAAGCCCAGGTAGCTCGTGGTCATCTTGCCGCTGTCGACGTCGCGCTGGCGGACGCCACCGGGCGCCTTGTTCGAGCCGACGCTGAGGTCGATCAGGCCATACAGGTTCACCGAAGATTGGGCCAGCACGTTGGTGTGGCCGCAAAGCAGTGCGACGCTGGCAACGGTGGCGCTGAGGAGGAAGTGCTTCATTCGAGGGCTTTCAGGGGGTGTCGAAAACGGGGAGGGCTTGCTGGCCGGGAGCTGAAAAGCAAGCTCTGTGCCAAAAAGTTTCAAGCGATGCTTGCTCAAGACCCGCGGTACGTCGAATACGCCCACGGGCTGGCCAGCAGCGGCACGTGGTAGTGGCCGGCCGCGTCGGCGATGCCGAAGTCGATCGGCACCTCATCGAGGAATGCCGGCTCCGGCAGCACCACGCCCCGCGCCCGGAAGTACGCCGCCACCGCGAACACCAGCCGGTAGCGGCCGACCGCCATCTCCTGCGCGTTCAGCAGCGGGCCGCCATCGTTGCGGCCGTCGTGGTTCAGTTGCAGGGTCTTGACCGTCTCGACGCGGTCGGCGTGCACACGTTCCAGGCGCACGGCCATGCCGGCGGCGGGGCAGCCGTTCATCGTGTCGAGTACGTGGGTGCTGAGGTGGCCCATCGGTGTCCTTTGGCGGGTATTTGCAGTGGCGGACAAAGTGTATACACTTTGGAATACACGTCAACCCGCCGCCGCCATGCACACTGCCACGCCCCGCTATCCCCGCGACCTGATCGGCTACGGCCGCAATCCGCCGCACGCGCAGTGGCCGGGGCAGGCCCGGGTCGCCGTGCAGTTCGTGCTGAACTACGAGGAGGGCGGCGAGAACTCGGTGCTGCACGGCGACGCCGGCAGCGAGCAGTTCCTCTCCGAGATGTTCAACCCGCCCGCCTTCCCGGCGCGCCACCTGAGCATGGAGGGCATCTACGAATACGGCTCGCGTGTCGGCGTCTGGCGCATCCTGCGGGAGTTCGAGCGGCGTGGCCTGCCGCTGACGATCTTCGGCGTGTCCAGCGCGCTGCAGCGTTCGCCCGAGGTGACGGCGGCGTTCCGCGAACTGGGCCACGAGATCGCCTGCCACGGCTTGAAGTGGATCCACTACCAGAACATCGACGAAGCCACCGAGCGCGCCCACATGGACGAGGCGATGGCGATCATCGAGCGGCTGACCGGCGAACGCGCGCTCGGCTGGTACACCGGCCGCGACAGCCCCAACACGCGCCGCCTCGTCGCCGACCACGGCGGGTTCGCTTACGACAGCGACTACTACGGCGATGACCTGCCGTTCTGGCTGCAGGTGAGGAAGACCGACGGCGCGCTCGCCCCGCACCTCGTCGTCCCGTACACGCTCGATTGCAACGACATGCGCTTCGCCTTGCCGCAGGGCTACAGCCACGGCGACGAGTTCTTCGAGTACCTGCGCGACGCCTTCGATGTGCACTACGCGGAAGGCGACGAGCGGCCGTCGATGATGAGCATCGGCATGCATTGCCGCATCCTTGGGCGACCGGGCCGGATGCTGGCGCTGCAGCGCTTCCTCGACCATGTGCAGCAGCACGACCGCGTCTGGGTGTGCCGCCGCATCGACATCGCCCGCCATTGGCAGCAGGCGCATCCCTTCAACGCCGACACCGCCTTCGTGTGGGAATGAGCACCCGATGAGCCCCATGCCGCTGACGATCGAACAACTCAATGCCGCCCCAGCCGACGCGTTTGTCGCGCTGCTGGACGGCACCTACGAACACTCGCCCTGGATCGCCGAACGCGCCGCCGCGCTGCGCCCGTTGGCCAGTCTGGCCGGGCTGAAACACGCGCTCGTCACCGTCGTGCGCGAGGCCGGGGTGGCGCCGCAGCTGGCGCTGATCCGCGCCCACCCGGAACTGGCGGGCAAGGCGATGGTGTCGAAGACGCTCACCGCCGAGTCCACCAACGAGCAGGGCAAGGCGGGTCTCACCGACTGCACGCCCGCCGAGTTCGCGCAGCTCCTGCAGCTCAACGCCGACTACAACGCCCGGTTCGGTTTCCCCTTCATCCTCGCCGTGCGCGGACCGCGTGGTCTGGGGCTGGACCGGCACGAGATCATCGCCACCTTCGCCCGCCGCCTGGGCAACCCGGTGGACTTCGAGCGCGACGAGTGCCTGCGCAACATCCACCGCATCGCCGAGATCCGGCTGAACGACAAGTTCGGCGTGTCACCGGACCTGGGCAACCGTGTGTGGGACTGGGCCGAGCGGCTCGCGCAGCACAGCGACCCCGGTTACGCCGAGCGCGGCGAGCTGACCGTCACCTACCTGACCGACGCACACCGCGCCTGCGCCCAGCGGCTGTCGCACTGGATGAAGGCCGACTGCGGTTTTGACGAGGTCGAGATCGACGCGGTCGGCAATGTCGTCGGCGTGTACCACGGCAGCTCCCACGGCAGCGACCGCGCCGCGCCGCGCCTGCTCACCGGCAGCCATTACGACACCGTGCGCAATGGCGGCAAGTACGACGGGCGCCTGGGCATCCTCGTGCCGATGGCGGTGGTGGCCGAACTGCACCGCGCCGGGCGCCGGCTGCCCTTCGGCATCGAGGTGGTCGGCTTCGCGGAGGAGGAGGGCCAGCGCTACAAGGCGACCTTCCTCGGCTCGGGCGCGCTGGTCGGCCAGTTCGATCCGGCCTGGCTCGACCAGCAGGACGCGGACGGCGTGACGATGCGCGCCGCGATGCAGCACGCCGGCCTGTGCGTGGACGACATTCCTGCCTTGCAGCGCGATCCGGCGCGTTACCTCGGCTTTGTCGAGGTCCACATCGAACAAGGGCCGGTGCTCGCGGAGCTGGACCTGCCGCTGGGCGTGGTGACCTCGATCAACGGCAGCGTGCGCTTCGTCGGCGAAGTCACCGGCATGGCCAGCCACGCAGGGACCACGCCGATGGACCGCCGCCGCGACGCTGCGCTCGCCGTGGCCGAGCTGGCGCTGTTCGTCGAGCGGCGCGCGGCTTCGGTGCCGCAGGTGGTCGGCACGGTCGGCATCTTTGAGGTGCCGAATGGCTCGATCAACGTCGTGCCCGGCCGCTGCCGCTTCAGCCTGGACATTCGGGCGACGACCGACGCGGCGCGGGATGCCTGCCTGCACGACGTGCGCACCGAACTCGCGGCCATCTGCGCGCGGCGCGGCGTGTCGGTGGCACTCGACGAGACGATGCGCGCTTCGGCTGCCCCGAGCGATCCGGCGTGGCAGGCGCGCTGGGAACGGGCCGTGGCCGCGACCGGCCTGCCCGTGCACCGCCTGCCCAGCGGCGCCGGCCACGACGCGATGAAGCTGCACGAGTTGATGCCGCAGGCCATGCTCTTCGTGCGCGGCCTGAACAGCGGCATCAGCCACAACCCGCTCGAATCCACCACCAACGACGACACCGAGCTGGCCGTGCGCGCCTTCGCCGACCTGCTCGAACAACTGAACACGGAGCACTCCGCATGACCCAGACCCCCGACCGCTTCGCCCAGCTCGACACCTGGATCGACGCCCATTTCGATGACGAGGTGCGCTTCCTGCAAGCGCTGGTGCAAGTGCCCACCGACACCCCGCCCGGCAACAACGCGCCGCACGCCGAGCGCACCGCCGAGCTGCTGGCCGGCTTCGGTTTCGACGCCGAGAAGCACGCGGTCCCCGAGCAGGAGGTCCGCGACTACGGGCTGGAGTCGATCACCAACCTGATCGTGCGCCGCGCCTATGACGCCGGCGGCCCGGTCATCGCGCTGAACGCCCACGGTGACGTGGTCCCGCCGGGCGAAGGCTGGACCCACGACCCCTACGGTGGCGAGATCGTCGACGGCAAGCTCTATGGCCGCGCCTCCGCGGTGAGCAAGTGCGACTTCGCGACCTTCACCTTCGCCACCCGCGCGATCGAAGCGCTGCGGGCGCAGGGCGTGGCGCTGAAGGGCGGGGTGGAGCTGCACTTCACCTACGACGAGGAGTTCGGTGGTGAACTCGGCCCCGGCTGGCTGCTGAAACACGGCCTGACGAAACCCGATTACGAGATCGCGGCGGGCTTCAGCTACCAGATCGTCACGGCGCACAACGGCTGCCTGCAGATGGAGGTCACCGTCCACGGCGTGATGGCGCACGCGGCGATCCCGGAGAGCGGCGTCGATGCGCTGCAGGGCGCGGTGGCGATCCTGAACGCGCTGTACGCGGAAAACGCGCGCTACAAGGCGACGATTCGCTCCAAGGTGCCGGGCATCGACTACCCGTACATCAACGTCGGCCTGATCCAGGGCGGCACCAACACCAACGTCATCCCCGGCAAGGTCGTGCTCAAGCTCGACCGCCGCATGATCCCCGAGGAACACTCGGCCGAGGTCGAAGCCGACATCCGCCGTGTCATCACCGAGGCGGCGGCGACCCGGCCGGGCGTGTCGGTCGACATCCGCCGCCTGCTGATGGCGCACGCGCTGCAGCCGCTGCCGGGCAACCAGCCGCTGGTGGACGCGCTGTCCAAGCACGGCGCGGCGGTCTTCGGCGAGGAAATCCCGGTGTCGGGCACGCCGCTCTACACCGACGTCCGCCTGTACTGCGAGCGCGGCATTCCCGCGGTGATCTATGGTGCCGGGCCGCGCACGGTGCGCGAGTCCAACGCCAAGCGGGCGGACGAGCATCTGGTGCTGGAAGACCTGCGCCGGGCGACCAAGGTGGTGGGGCGGACCTTGCTGGAGATGCTCGGCGGTTGAGGGCGTCCCGCCACCCACCGCGGATCAGCTTGGCCACTCCGCCAGGAGCCGGTGCCAGCAAGGCGCCAACTCCGGCAGGCGCTGCGCGGTGGTGGCGCACAGGTAGCCCCGCGCGAACGAAGCGCTGCCCGCCAGCGCCGGATCGCGCAGGACGAGGTCGTGCAGCAGCCGGTCCGCGACTGCGGCATCGTTGAGACTGCCCAGCAGGTCCAGGAGCTTGCCGAGTCGGCGCAGGCGCCGCCGGGTGTGTTTCGCCGCCGGCAGGGTCTGGAAGAACTCCGTCGCATAGCGCAGCTTCTTCGCGGCGATCCGGAGCCGGTGGCGTTCGGCGGGCAGATCAGGGTGCAGGGCCTTGCCGATCTCGACCAGCCGGGCGTGGCGCCGGCGCAGCATCCGCGCTGCGGGTGGGCCGATGGACCGGTGCAAGTCCTTCAGCAGAGCGTCGTCCGCGGTGGCTTGCCACGGTGCGCCCTGGTGCCACGCGGTCAGGTCCCGCACCAGACGCGCGCAGCGGGCCGATTTCACCGCGATCGCGGCCAGCTTGTGCATGGCCTGCGCATGGCGCCTTGCCGCCTCCTGCAGGGCCACGATGCCCTCGTCGGGCGGACAGGTGCGCGCCACGGAGGCCAGTGTGGTGTCGGCCAGCACATCAGCGTCTCGCGCCGCACCGAGCCGGACACCCAGCCAGTCCAGCTCCGCCAGCAGGTCCGGCGGCGCGGTGATCCACTTGCGGAACAGGCGCAGCGCCAGGCGCAGCCGGCGCAGACCGACCCGCATCTGGTGGACGCTTTCCGGGTCCACGCCCTTGCTGACGCCAGAGGCATGGTGCTGCAACTGGGTCAGGCTGTCGGCAACGAGGGCGGTGAACGCCTGCTCGACGGTCATCCCGGTCGCTACTGGGGTGGATGTCGACATCTGGAACTCCTTGGTGGATGGCGCCGCTGGACCTGCGCATGGTGCGATGCCGGTGCGATCGACCCCCTCGCACACCCGGCGCTCATGCATTATTCCGCCATGCAGCCTGTCAGTCACATCCTCGTCGTCAGCGATGACCTTTCCCGACGCGCGCAGATCGTCGCCGCGCTGAACGCCGCCGCACGACCGGACGACCCCGTGTCACTGAGCGCCCTCGCCAGCGACCCGGGCGAGCCGGCCCTCGACGCCGTGCGCCGCGACGGCGATCTCCATGTCGTGCTGATCGACCACCACGGGGCCGCCGACCGCAGCGCCGTGCACCTCGCGCAGGCCATCAACCGGCTGCGCCCGGAGCTGTCGCTCTACCTGATGCTGGAGGACGACGACACCCGGCTGCTGGTGGAGGAACTGGCGGGCGACGCGGTAGACGGCTACTTCTTCCGCGGCGAGACCGACCACGCCGGCTGGCTGCGCATCCTGGCCGCCGAGGTGGCGCAGACCGCGGCCACCCCGTTCTACGACCAGCTCCGCCACTACGTCGCGCAGGCCAAGGACAGCTGGCACACCCCCGGCCACGCGGGCGGCGACTCGTACAAGGCCAGCCCCTGGGTCAGCGACTTCCACGCCTTCGTGGGCGAGCAGATGCTGCGCGCCGACCTGTCCGTGTCGGTGCCGATGCTCGACTCGCTGCTGCACCCGACCGGCGTGATCGCGCAGGCGCAGCGCCTGGCCGCACAGGCCTTCGGCGCGCGCAAGACCTACTTCGCCACCAACGGCACCTCCACATCGAACAAGGTCATCTTCCAGACGCTGCTCGCCCCCGGCGACCTGCTGCTGCTGGACCGCAACTGCCACAAGTCGGTGCACCACGGCGTGATCCTGTCGGGCGCGCGGCCGGTGTACCTGGACTCGTCCGTCAACGAGCGCCACGGGCTGTTCGGGCCGGTGCCGCGGGCGCGGGTGCTGCAGGCAATCGCCGACCACCCGGACGCCAAGGTGCTGATCCTGACGAGCTGCACCTACGACGGCCTGCGCTACGACCTCGCGCCGATCATCGCGGCGGCGCACGCGGCCGGCATCAAGGTCATCGTCGATGAAGCCTGGTACGGCCACGCCCGGTTCCACCCCGAACTGCGCCCGACCGCGCTGGAGGCCGGCGCCGACTACGTGACGCAGAGCACCCACAAGGTGCTGTCCGCCTTCTCGCAGGCCAGCATGATCCACGTGAACGACCCGGACTTCGACGAGCACCTGTTCCGCGAGAACTTCAACATGCACGCCTCGACCAGCCCGCAGTACGGCCTGATTGCCAGCCTCGACGTGGCGCGCAAGCAGGCGGTGATGGAGGGCTACAAGCTGCTCGACCGTTCGCTGAAATTCGCCGCCGAGCTGCGCGAGAAGATCAACGCGACGGGCGCGTTCCGGGTGCTGGAACTGGACGATCTGCTGTCCGACGAGGTGCGCGGCGACGGCATCCGGCTCGACCCGACCAAGCTGACGATCGACATCTCGGCCTCCGGCTGGGGCGCGGACGAGCTGCGCGACGAGCTGATCGAGCGCTTCAACCTCCAGATCGAGAAGAACACCCACAGCACGCTGACGCTGCTGCTGACCATCGGCACGACGCGCAGCAAGGTGTCGCGGCTGTTCGACGCGATGCTTCGCCTGGCCAAGCAGGCGCAGAAGGAGCGCCGCACGCCGCGCCCGACCACGCGGCTGCCGAAGATCCCGCATTTCACGCGCCTGGCCTGCCTGCCGCGCGATGCGTTCTACGAGGCGGGCGAGCGGCTGCCGGTGCTGGACGACGCGGGCCAGCCTAATGCGGCGCTAGTCGGGCGTGTGTGCTGCGACCAGATCGTGCCGTACCCGCCGGGGATTCCGGTGCTGGTGCCGGGGCAAGTGGTGGACGCGGCCATCCTTGGCTATCTGGTGCGCCTGCTGCAGACGCAGAAGTCGATCGAGCTGCACGGGCTGGCCATGCACGACGGGGAGCTGCACCTGCGGGTGCTGACCCCGGCCGAGCTGGTAGCGCTGCGACCGCTGGAGTGAGTGGCCGTCCTGGGACACGCCTCACTGCGGATGCATGGGCTCCGCCTGCGGGTCGCGCATCTCCAGACTGGCCAGCGCGGAATCGGTCAGCGTGCAGCCGGCAGCGGCCGGCGCGGTGGGGCGCGCGGCGCGGCCGGTGAGCCGCAGCCAGGCCTTGTGCAGCAGGACACCGGGCTGGAGCCGGCCCGTGGCCAGTCGGGCGCCGATGTCGAACACCCGCAGCCAGCCGTTGTAGACCACCGCCGCGCCGCGGGGACTCGGGACCGCGAAGGCGAGGGCGCGCATCGGCCACGCTTTCCAGAGGATCGGTCGCCAGGCCGCGGCCTGTTGCAGGTGCTGAATGGCGACCTCGCGGTGACCGGCGCTCAGCGCGCGGTGCGCCACCGCCAGACCGTAGTGCCGGCGCAGCAGGCGGATCTCGGGGTCGGTGTTCGCCTGCGGCCCGAAGTTCTCGTCGAAGCACGACAGTTTGTTGACCTCGAACCGGTAGGCGCCGGCGCCGGTGGCCAGATGGGATTGCGCCAGCGTCTGGTTGCCGCCAGCCCGCTCGTACTTGATGGCCAGCGGCACGGCGATCAGGTTGGAGCGGAAGTGGCGCGACAGGATGGCGAAGTAGCGCAGGTCTTCGGCGCTGCGGTGGGCGACCGAGAAGTGGCCGGCGGTCTCGATGGCGTGGCGTGTGCAGACGGTGGCCGGCAGCCAGTTGAGGTAGCCCCAGCGCAGGTGGGGGAGGGTGTGGCCGCTGTAGACCGTGGCGTGCTGCAGCCCCAGGTCTCGCAGGGCCTCGCGTCCCCACGCGCCGACCGCTTCCTTGTGTTCGTAGATGCGCAGGTAGTCGTCATCGACTCCGGGCGGCAACTCCAGCGAGCGTGAGCCGATCGAGCGGGCAAAGCCGAGGTAGATGTGGCCGATGTCGTAGCGGCTGTGGTGGATGGGCGCCGAGCCGTCCCCCAGGTCCTCGTGGGATTCGGTGGCCACCCAGTGCTGGTCCGGATGGGCGCGCAGGTAGGCGGTGGTCAGCGCGAGAAACTGCGGCCGCCACTCGTCGTCCGAATCCATGAAGGCGATGAAGTGCCCGGTGGCAGCCGACAGCCCGGTGTTGCGGGCCCCCGCCACGCCCTGGTTGGCCTGGCGGATGAACCGGATGCGCGGGTCCAGTCCCTCGAGTCGCTCGATGGTGCCGTCGCTCGATCCGTCGTCGATCACCAGCAGCTCCCAGTCGCGGTGGGACTGAGCCACGATGCTGGCGATCGCGCGCCCGATCACGTCAACGCGGTTGTAGGTCGGCAGGATGATCGAGACTTCTGGCACAGTGTTTTTCCCTGGATGGAGTGGAAATGATGCGTTCCTTGGTCCATTCCTTGCGGATTCATGATGGTCGGCGGTTGCAGGTTTCTGGATCAATCGCCATCCATGGCACCCGAACTGGTGTTCGAATTGATCAATTCAGGCGCAATCCGTTGTAGAGGTGAACCGTAGCGCCGGGAAACTCCCTGCTCAAGTCAGCTTCGTGCCGGTCGATGACGTGGGCACCCCACCCATCGACCGAGGAGCCTGACTGTGCCCATGACCTGCCCGTCCAGCATTGCCCCGTTTGTCCAGCGCGCCAGCACGCTTCCTGCCATGCCGGAAGTGGCACACAAGCTGCTCAAGTCCTTCGACCGCGACGACCTGCCGCTGCCGGAAATCGCGGGTCTGATCGGCCGCGACCAGACGCTGGCGGCCAAGGTGCTGCGGCTGGCGAACTCTTCGCGCTATTCGCCCTCGCACACGGTCACGTCACTCAACGATGCCTCCGCATCGCTGGGCATGCGCGTGCTGCGCGACCTGACGCTCTCGGCGAGCATGGTTGGTGCGTTTCCCGCGATACAGGGCTTTGACCGCCTGAGCTTCTGGCGCGGCACGCTGGCCGTGGCCGCCTATGCCCAGCCAATCGCCCGCGCGCTGGATCTGGACGAGGACATGGCCTACCTGGGCGGGTTGATGCTGCGCACGGGGCAGCTGCTGATGTGGATGGTCGACCCGGACCATGCCCGGCAGGCCGGTGCGCAGGCGCAGGAACTGGACAGCCGCATCGGCTTCGAGACCGTGCAATTCGGCGTGGCCCACCCCGAGATCACGGCCGAACTGGCGCGGCACTGGCAATTCCCGGCCGTGCTGGTCGAGGCCTTCCGCGCCACCTCGCAGCCGATGGAGGCCAAGCCGTTCTCCCGACTGGCGGCGGTGCTGCGTCTGGCCAGCGTGGTGGCGGACTGCCGGGAAAGCGGTCGCCCCGTCTCGGAGGGGCTGCTGTCGGTGCAGGGGGATCTGGTGGTCCACCTCGGGCTGGACCTCGGCTGGCTGGAGGAGCACCTGCCGGCCCACGATCTGGCGGTCGCCGGCGTCGATGCGCTGATGCACTGACCGCGCCAGCACCGCCAACACCGCCAGCCGGTTCGCTCAGAACAGCTCGCCCTGGTCCGGCGGTGTGGCCGGCACCGGTGCCCGCGGCGGCTGGAACCGGCTGAAGTCCAGCGTCGGCACCTCGCGCACCAGGCTGTGCCGGTGCGCGGCGCCCAACATGCGCTGTCGGATCAGGTCGGCCCAGATACCTTCGCCTTTCATGCGGGTGCTGAAGTCGGCGTCGTAGTCCTGGCCGCCCCGCAGATCGCGGATGCGCTCCATCACGCGGTGGGCGCGGTCGGGAAAGTGCTCCTCCAGCCATTGCTGGAACAGCGGGTTGACCTCCCACGGCAGCCGCACCACGGTCCAGTGCAGCGACTTCGCGCCCGCGCCGGCCGCGGCTTCGATGATCTGCTCGATCTCGGGCTCGTTGATGAACGGGATCACCGGCGCCACGTTCACACCCACCCACACCCCCGCATCCGACAGCGCCCGGATGGCGGCCAGCCGCCGGGCCGGGGCGCTGGCGCGGGGTTCGAGGATGCGCGCCAGGTCGTTGTCCAGCGTGGTGAGGCTGATGAAGACCAGCACCTGCTGGCGCTGCGCCATGTCTGCGAGCAGGTCGAGATCGCGCACGATACCGCCCGACTTGGTGACCACCGAGAACGGATGCTGCGCCTCGTGCAGCACTTCGATGATCTGGCGCGTGAGCTTCAGGCTGCGCTCGACCGGCTGGTAGGCGTCGGTGGCGGAGCCGAGGTTGAGCGGGCGCGGGGTGTAGCGCGGCCGGCGCAGTTCCTCGCGCAGGCGGTCGGCGGCGTTGGTCTTGGCGAGGATGCGCGTCTCGAAATCCAGCCCCGGCGACAGGTCCGCGTAGCTGTGGGTCGGCCGGGCGTAGCAGTAGATGCAGCCGTGCTCGCAGCCCCGGTAGGGGTTGATCGACAACTCGAAGGGCACGTCCGGCGAGTCGTTGGCACGCAGCAGGCTCTTGCAGGGCTCGTCGATTACCTCGGTGCGGGTGACGCGGTCGCGGTCGTCCTCGGCGCGCTGGTCCAGGCTGTCCCAGCCGTCATCGACCGCGTGGCGGGCCCGGCGCTCGTACCGGCCGGCGATGCGCCAAGCTGTGCCGCGGCCCTTGACGCTGCCGGGCCCTGGCAGCACGGCCACCGGCTCGGGTGCCAGATCGTCCGGGAACAGGGTTGGCGCCGCTGCGGGAGGCCGGCCACGGCGCACGATCCGGATCGGGGCCTCGGTGACGGGGAGTTTCATGCCGCCCAGTCTGCCACAAGCCTGTGTTTACATACAGCCTCAGGTGCTGCCCATGGCCTCGATCTGCTCGCCGAGTTCCATCCAGCGCAGCTCCAGCTCGGCGATGCGGTCGTCGAGCACCTTGAGCTTGCGGCCTTGCTCGGCGCGGTCGGCGGGTGACAGGCCGGTGTCGCCCAGGGCGGCGAGCACGCGGGCATGGTCCTGCTGTGCGGCTTCCAGCGCCTGCTCGGCCAGCTGCTGCTGCTTCTTCAGCGGCTTGGTCTGCTCGGCGAGCTTCATGCGCGCAGCGGTCTGGGCCTTGCGGTCGTCCCGGCTGGCTGGAGCCGGTGCGGGCGCTGCCACCACGGGCGCAGCGACGACCACCGGGGCGGCGGCGGGCGCGGCGACGGGCCGGCTTTGCATGGCGCGGTCTTCCTCGCGGGCGCGCTTGGCCATTTCCTTGCTCTGCTCCAGCAGCCACTTCTGGTAGTCGTCCAGGTCGCCGTCGAACGGCCGCACTTCGCCGCCGGTGACCAGCCAGAACTCGTCGCAGACCTCGCGCAGCAGCGCCCGGTCGTGGCTGACCAGCATCACCGTGCCTTCGTACTCGTTGAGCGCCATGCTCAGCGCCTCGCGGGTGGTCAGGTCCAGGTGGTTGGTCGGCTCGTCCATCAGCAGCAGGTTGGGGCGCTGCCACACCAGCATCGCCAGCACCAGCCGCGCCTTCTCGCCGCCGGAGAGCGAACCCACCGCCTGGCCCACCATCTCGCCGGTGAAGCGGAAGCGGCCGAGGAAGTCGCGCAGCTCCTGCTCGCGCGCCTGCGGGCCGACGTCGCGCGCCAGCCGGACCATGTGGGCGAGCGGGCCTTCTTCCAGCCGCAGCACGTCGAGTTCCTGCTGCGCGAAGTAGCCGATCGACAGGCCCTTGCCCTCCTGGATGTGGCCGCCGAGGCGCTGGATCGCACCCGCCAGGGTCTTCACCACGGTGGACTTGCCTTGGCCGTTGGCACCCAGGATGCCGATGCGCTGGCCCGGCAGCACGGACTTGCTGATGTTCGAGACGATGACGTTGTCGCCGTAGCCGACCGAGACATCGTCCATCACGATCATCGGGTTCGGCAGGCTTTGCGGCTCGCGGAACTCGAACTCGAAGTCGGCGCTGGTGAGGATCGGCGCCAGCTTGGTCATGCGGTCCAGCGCCTTGACGCGGCTCTGGGCCTGCTTGGCCTTGCTGGCCTTGGCCTTGAAGCGGTCGATGAAGCGCTGCAGGTGGGCGACCTTTTCCTGCTGCTTGGAGAAGGCGGCCTGCTGCTGCGACATGCGCTCGGCGCGCATCATCTCGAAGCCGCTGTAGTTGCTGCCGTAGCGGGTGACCTGGGTTTCGTCCAGGTGCAGCGTGACCTTGGTGACCGCGTCGAGGAATTCGCGGTCGTGGCTGATGACCAGCATCGTGCCGTCGAAGCGCAGCAGCCAGGCTTCCAGCCAGACCAGCGCGTCCAAGTCCAGGTGGTTGGTGGGCTCGTCGAGCAGCAGCAGGTCGCCCGGGCACATCAGCGCCCGCGCCAGCTGCAGCCGCATCCGCCAGCCGCCGGAGAAGCTGTTGACCGGTGCATCGAGCTGGCTGACCCGGAACCCCAGGCCGAGCAGCAGCGACTGCGCCCGGGCCGCGGCATCGAAGGCACCCACTTCGCCAAGCAGGGCGTGGGCGTCGCCGATGGCGTGGCCGTCGTCGGCTTCCTCGGCGGCGGCCAGCGCGGCGCGGGCGGCCATCAGCGGCCGGTCGCCTTCGAGCACGAACTCGGTGGCGCCGGTCTCGGTCTCGGGCATGTCCTGCGCGACTTCGGCGATCTCCCAGCGCGGGGGCATCTCGACATCGCCCTGGTCGGACTGGAGCCGCCCGGTCAGCAGCGAGAACAGCGAGGACTTGCCCGCGCCATTGCGGCCGACAAGCGAGGCCTTTTCGCCGGGTTGCAGCGTGAAGGACGCGTTCTGGAGGACGATCTTGACGCCGCGGCGCAGCGTGATGGACTTGAACTGGAGCATGGGAAACCGCTCAGGGCGGGTCAGCGGTTAGCGGTTGTCGGCGACGGTCTTGTGCGCGGCCAGGGATTCGGAGAGGTCGATCACGGCCATGGCGTAGTACGCGGACCAGTTGTAGCGGGTGATGACCCAGAAATTATCGGTGCCGGCGACGAAGCTGGGCGCTTCGACACCGTTGCGCAACTCCACCAGCGCGAGCTTGCCGGCGTGCTGCTGGCCGGCGGGGCTGAGCAGGGCGCCGCGTTGCGCCATGTCGGCCGCGGTGAAGCTGGGCAGGATGTCGGGGGCGAGCAGGGCCTCGCGGTCAGCGTCGGTGGTCGGCGGGAGCACGTCGTAGTGCGTGGCCATGCCCTTGACCCAGCCGTGTCCGGCCAGGTAGTTGGCCACGCTGCCGATCACGTCCGGGGTGCTGCGCTGCAGGTCGGTGCGGCCGTCGCCGTCGAAATCGATGGCGAACTTGAGCCAGGTGCTCGGCATGAACTGCGGCATCCCCAGCGCGCCGGCATACGAGCCTTTCAGGCTGAGCGGATTGATCTTGTCGCGCGAGGCGAGGGCGAACAGCGCTTCCAGCTCGTCGCGGAAGAACTCGCTGCGGTCACTGCGGCCGCGCGGGAAGTCGAAGGCCAGCGTCGCCAGTGCGTCCACCGCGCGGAAACCGCCGGTCTGGCGCCCGTAGATCGTCTCGACACCAATGATCGCGACGATGACCCGCGCCGGCACACCCCAGCGCGCTTCAGCCCGCCGCAGCCACGTCTCGTTGTCGCGCCAGAAGTTGACGCCCTCGCGCACGCGCAGCGTGTCGAGGAAGCGCGAGCGGTAGACCTTCCAGTTCTTGGCCGCCGGGCTGGCCGCGGGCATGATGAACTTGGCGACCTGGGGCTGGTAGCGGGCTTCCGACAGGGTGGTGGCGACCACGTCCTCGTCGAGTTCCGGGTGGCGCTGGACGAGGTCCTTGATGAAGGTGGTGACCTCTGGCCGGGCCTCGTAGCCAGCGGGCGGGCTGGGCACCACGGCCACGCGCGGCGCGGCCACGGTGGGCCAGAGGGGGGTCAGCAGCAGCGCGGAGCACAGGCCCGCGCGCAGGATTCGAAGGACAGACATGGCCCGATTGTCGCCGCTTTGGCACACTGTCAGAAAACACCCACCGGAGACCCCCATGACCCTTCCAGACGAACCCCTGCTGTTGCGCACCCAGGACGCCCGCGGCGTCGTGACCCTGACGCTCAACCGCCCGCAGGCCTTCAACGCGCTGTCCGAGGCGATGCTGGCTGCCTTGCAGACCGAACTGGACGCGCTGGCCGATGACAGCTCGGTGCGCTGCGTCGTGCTGGCCGCGGCCGGGCGCGCCTATTGCGCCGGCCACGATCTGAAGGAAATGCGCGCCGAGCCGAGCCTGGCCTATTACCGGGAGCTGTTCACCCGCTGCGGCAAGGTGATGTTGTCGATCCAGCGCCTGCCGGTGCCGGTGATTGCCCGGGTGCATGGGGTGGCGACCGCGGCAGGCTGCCAGCTCGTGGCGACCTGCGATCTGGCGGTGGCGGTGGACACGGCGCGCTTCGCGGTCAGCGGCGTCAACCTGGGGCTGTTCTGCTCGACACCGAGCGTGGCGCTGTCGCGCAACGTCGGGCGCAAGACGGCGTTCGAGATGCTGGTGACGGGCGAGTTCCTGTCCGCGAACGAGGCGCTCGCCAAGGGGCTGGTCAACCGTGTCGTGCCGGCCGACGCGCTGGACACGGAAGTCGAGCGCCTGGTGGCCAGCATCGTCGCCAAGCCGCGCGCCGCGGTGGCAATGGGCAAGGCGCTGTTCTATCGCCAGCTGGAGACGGGCGTCGAGGCGGCCTACCAGACGGCGGTGCAGACGATGGCCTGCAACATGATGGACGACAGCGCGCTCGAAGGCGTGCAGGCGTTCATCGACAAGCGTCCGCCCAACTGGTGACCGAACAGTCCGGCTCAAGTTGGGCTGGCCGGCGTCGATAGACCTTCATCACGGGACTATCGCTTGCTGGGATCAGTAGATGTCGGATCTGGTGCACTGCATTTATGCCAGCACAGCCACTCGGGTGCTGGGCACGGACGAACTGGCAGAGATGCTGGTGCGCGCGCGGCGCCGCAACGCGGCCCAGGGCTTGACGGGCATGTTGCTGCATGACCGGGGCAACTTTTTCCAGGTGCTGGAGGGTCCCTGCCTGGCCGTGGAGCAGATCTACGCCCGAATTGCCGACGACCCGCGCCACCACCGGGTGGTTCAGATCATCCATGAGCCGATCGCGCGCCGCAGTTTTCCCGTCTGGACGATGGGATTTGCCCGGGTCGATGGTGCCGACTATCCGGACCTGCCGGGTCTGAATGACTTTTTCGAAGCAGGCCGCACCCTGTCCGACATCGACGGGGGGCGCGCCAAGAAGCTCTTGCAGGCCTTCAGCACGGGCCGCTGGCACCGCAGGGCACAGCAGCAGGTCGAGGAGTCGGTGTCCGCTGGACGCTGAGCCCATGCTGTCGGTGCTTCCCCGGTTTTCCTACGCCTTTCAGCCGATCGTGCATGCGCCGAGCGGCGCGGTGGTGTCGTACGAGGCCTTGATCCGGGGTGCACATGGTGAACCCGCCTCCAGCGTGTTGGGCTGCGTGCCGCCGGGTGAACTGCACGATTTCGACGCCCGCGGACGCAATGTCGCGATCGCCCTGGCCGCCAGGCTGGGCATCCGCACCCAGCTCAACCTGAATTTCCTGCCGCAGAGCCTGTTCAGTGACCAGGAGGTGCTCACCCCGATGCTGGCGGCCGCGACCCGCCACGGGCTGCCGATCGACAGTCTGGTGCTGGAGGTCACCGAAGGCGAGGTGATCGACGACGTGGTCCGTTTTGCCCGGACGATCAAGGCCTACCGGGGACAGGGCCTGAAGCTGGCGATCGACGATTTTGGCGCCGGCTACAGCGGCCTGAACCTGCTGGCCGAATTCCAGCCGGACATCCTCAAACTGGACATGGCGCTGCTGCGCGGCATCGAGCGCAGCGGGCCGAGACAGGCCATCGTGCGCGCCATCCTGAGCGCCTGCATCGACCTCGGCATTGACGTCATCGCCGAAGGGGTCGAGACGGTGGACGAATACAGCTGGCTGGCCGACGAGGGGGTGGAGCTGTTCCAGGGCTACCTGTTCGGCCGCCCTGGTTTCGAGGCACTGCCCGACGCGGTGTTTCCGCCGGGCTGTGCGCCGCTTCACATGCCCGCGTAGTTCGGCCCGCCGCCGCCTTCCGGCGTGACCCAGACGATGTTCTGGGTCGGATCCTTGATGTCGCAGGTCTTGCAGTGCACGCAGTTCTGCGCGTTGATGACGAGCTTGTCGTGGCCGTTGTCGGTCTTGACGAACTCGTAGACACCCGCCGGGCAGTAGCGCGCCTCGGGGCCGGCGTACTTCGCGAGGTTGATCTCCACCGGCACGCGCGCATCCTTGAGCGTCAGGTGCGCGGGCTGGTGTTCCTCGTGGTTGGTGTTGGAGATGAACACCGAGCTGAGGCGGTCGAAGGTGATGACGCCGTCCGGCTTCGGATACTCGATCTTCTCGCACTCGGCGGCCGGGCGCAGGTAGAGGTGGTCGGCCTTCTCGCGGTGCACGGTCCACGGCGGCGAGGCGAAGCCGAGCTTGGGCAGCAGCCACTGCTCGATGCCCGTCATCAGCGAGCCGACGTACACCCCCTTCTTGAACCACTGCTTGAAGTTGCGCGACTTGTCGAGTTCGGCGTGCAGCCAGCTGGATTCGAAGGCGTCCGGATAGGCGCTCAGCTCGTCCTGCTGGCGGCCGGCGGCGAGGGCCTCGAAGGCGGCTTCGGCGGCCAACATGCCGGTCTTGATCGCGGCGTGGCTGCCCTTGATGCGCGCGGCGTTCAGATAGCCAGCGTCACAGCCGATCAGCGCGCCACCCGGGAACACCGTCTTCGGCAGGCTCAGCAGGCCGCCCGCGGTGATGGCGCGGGCCCCATAGCCGAGGCGCTTGCCACCTTCCAAGTATTGGCGGATCGAGGGATGCGTCTTCCAGCGCTGCATCTCCTCGAAGGGGCTGAGCCACGGATTCTTGTAGTCCAGCCCGGTGACAAAGCCGAGCGTGACCTTGTTGTCTTCGAGGTGGTAGAGGAAGCCGCCGCCATAGGTGTCCGTGTTCATCGGCCAGCCCGCGGTGTGGATGACCAGACCGGGCTGGTGCTTCGCCGGATCGATCTCCCACAGTTCCTTGATGCCGAGGCCGTAGCTCTGCGGGTCCTTGCCTTCGTCGAGCTTGAACTTGGCGATCAGCTGCTTGCCGAGGTGGCCGCGCGCGCCTTCGGCGAAGAGCGTGTACTTGCCGTGCAGTTCCATGCCGATCTGGAAGCTGTCGCTCGGCTCGCCGTCCTTGGCGACGCCCTGGTTGCCCGTGGCGATGCCCTTGACGCTGCCGTCGTCGTGGTAGAGCACTTCGGCGGCGGTGAAGCCGGGGAAGATCTCGACGCCCAGCGCCTCGGCCTGCTCGCCCATCCAGCGCACGACGCTGCCGAGGCTGACGATGTAGTTGCCGTGGTTGTGGAAGCAGTCGGGGATGAGCGCCTGCGGCGTCTTCGTGGCGCCGGTCTCCGACAGGAACAGCACCTCGTCGGCGGTCACGGGCTGGCTCAGCGGCGCACCGCGTTCCTTCCAGTCCGGGAACAGCTCGTTCATCGCGATCGGGTCCATCACGGCGCCCGAGAGGATGTGTGCGCCCGGCTCCGAGCCCTTCTCGATCACCACGACCGACAGCTCCTGGGCTTTCGCCGCGGCCAGCTGCTTGAGGCGGATGGCGGCGGCCAGTCCGGCGGGGCCGGCACCGACGATGACGACGTCGTACTCCATCGCGTCGCGGGGGCCGAACTGGTCGAGGATCTCCTGGGGGCTCATGGGCGTCCTTGTAATGGCGGGGTCTGGGTCTAGCGGGGCGGTCGAGATTCTAACGGCCTCCAGACAAAAAAAGAACGATCGTTCTTTTTTGACATCGTGAAACCCTGCCGTGCCTCAATGGGCACCGCCGGTGCTGTTCCAGAGATATACGGCGGAAGTCCGGCATTTCTACGGTTTGTTCAATTCGGGTGCACCTATGCTGGGCGCAACGGCTTGCAGACGGGCTCACCCGCTTAGCCGCTACTGTCTGGTCAATATGGGGTGTGTGATGCTGGGACTGCTGGTTTCCGAATTTGTGAACATGGTCGAAGCCCGTCATGGGGCGCCGATGGCCGAGGCCATCCTCTTCGGCACCGACGTGCCCTGCGGCGACGAGGATGACCTGCTCGACACCTACCCGGCCGCCCAGCTCCAGGCCTTGTTCGATGCGCTGTCGCGCCGTGTGGGCGAGACGCCACACGCGCTGCTCCAGCAGCTGGCCAGCCGGCTGATCGGCCGCATCCGGCTCGTCAATCCGGATGTCTTCGCCCGCCACGCCGACCTGTTCGGCCAGATCACCGCCAGCGGCGACGATGTCGTGCTGCGCTCCTACGAGATCGACGAGACCGAGGTCGAGGAAATCGAACTCCTGCTTGGCGAGCGCGGGCAGGCGCAGCGGCTGGTCCGCGGCCTGCTGAACGATCTGGCCCGCTATGAGCGCCGCCGGGTGCCCGTGCGCCGCCACCCCGCCGCCGCCGCCCTGGCGCATGTGCGCGCCCTGATGCGCTGAATTCGTGGCGCCCGCCGCGGCGCCGAGGTGGTGCAGCGGGGGTGACAGGACACCCGCATGGGGCGTGCTATCTTCAGGTGAAGATTTCGACCAACATCGATCCACACCGAAAGAGGAGCAATTCCATGAGCTACCCCATCGACCTGTCCGGCCGCGTGGCCCTCGTCACCGGCGCCTCCAGCGGCCTGGGGGCACAGTTCGCGCGGGTGCTGTCGCGTGCAGGCGCCGCCGTTGTGCTGGCGGGCCGGCGCACCGACCGTCTGAAGGCGCTGCGTGCCGAACTGGAGGCCGCGGACGGTGACGCCCACGTGGTCGAACTCGACGTCACCGACGTCGACAGCATCAAGTCCGCCGTGGCCCACGCCGAGACCGAGGTCGGCGTGCTCGACATCCTGATCAACAACTCCGGCGTCAGCACGACCCAGAAGCTGGTCGATGTCACCCCGGAAGATTTCGATTTCGTGTTCGACACCAATGTGCGCGGCGCCTTCTTCGTCGCGCAGGAAGTCGGCAAGCGCATGGTGGCCCGTGCCCGCGGCGCGGCACCCGGCACCTACACCGGCGGTCGCATCGTCAACATCGCCTCGATGGCCGGCCTGCGCGTGCTGAGCCAGATCGGGCCGTATGCGATGAGCAAAGCCGCGGTGATCCACATGACGCGCGCGATGGCGCTGGAGTGGGGCAAGTTCGACATCAACGTCAACGCCATCTGCCCCGGCTACATCGACACCGAGATCAACCACCACCACTGGCAGACCGACGCCGGCCAGAAGCTGATCAACATGCTGCCGCGCAAGCGCCTGGGCACACCGCAGGATCTGGACGCGGTGCTGATGATGCTGTGCGCCAACGAGAGCCGCTTCATCAACGGCGCCATCATCCAGGCCGACGACGGCTTCGGTCTCTGAAGCCGACGCAAGGACGCTGCCGATGAGACGGAACCTGACGCCGCTGGAGGCGCGCATCGTCGCGGTGCTGGTGGAGAAGGAGGCGACCGTGCGCGACTCCTATCCGCTGTCGCTCAACGCGCTGTGTGCCGGCTGCAACCAGAAGACGGCGCGCGAGCCGGTGATGACGCTGAGCGATGCCGAGGTGCTGGCTGCGATCGAGGAGCTGAAGTCGCTGAGCCTCGTCAATGAGGTCAGCGGAGCGCGGGTCGTGCGCTACGAGCATAACCTGGCGCGGGTGCTCGGTGTGCCCGGCGCGGCGGCGGCGCTGCTGACGATGCTGACGCTGCGCGGCCCGCAGACCGCGGCCGAGCTGCGCCTGCACTGCGAGCGCCTGCACCGCTTCGCCGATGTCTCGTCGGTCGAAGGCTTCCTCGACGAACTCGCCGAGAAGGACCCGCCGCGTGTGCGCAAGCTGCCGCGGGCGCCGGGTGCGCGCGAGTCGCGCTGGGCACACCTGCTGTGTGGTGACGCGGGGCTGGAGGCGGCGTCCAACGAGTCGGCATCTGGCGGTGTGGCCGATGCCGGGCTGGCCGAAGAAGTGGCCGTGTTGCGTGCCGAGGTGCTGGAGCTGCGTGGGCAGCTTGGCCGGATCGCCGCCGCACTCGGCATGGAGCTGTGACGATGCGATTCGAGATTCCCGACGAAGCCAACATGCGCTTCACCCACGAGATGGTGTTCCCGATCCGCTGGGGCGACATGGACGCGATGGGCCACGTCAACAACACCATCTACTTCCGCTACCTGGAGATCGTGCGGATCGACTGGTTCGAGCGCCTCGGTGCCCAGCCGGACCCGCGCGGCACCGGCCCGGTGATCGTCAATGCCTTCTGCAACTTCTACAAGCAGCTGGAGTTCCCGGGCGACGTGGTGGCGCGCCACTACGTGTGCAACCCGGGGCGCACCAGCTTCGACACCTACATCACGCTCGGCCGCACCGACGACCCCGGCGTGATTTACGCGGCTGGCGGCGCCAAGACGGTGTGGGTGGATTTCCCCGCGCAGAAGTCGGTGCCGCTGCCCGACGCGATCCGGGTGCTGGTCTCGGGTGACTGACCACGGCTTGCTGGTCGGCCTGCTGGTGCTGGTGGCACTGCAGGCGGTCGGGCTGCTGTGGCTGGTCTGGCGCCGACTGACCGAAGCCACCGCGCCAGCCGACGACACCGAGCGCCTGCAAGCCACCGCCGACGCCATCATCGACGCCGGCCACGCCCACAGCGAGCGGGTCGAGCGCGAACTGCGCACTGAAGTACAAGGCAGCGCCCGCGGCACCCGCCAGGAGCTGAGCGCGGCCCTGTCGCAGTTCCAGCGTCTGCTGCTGACCCAGACCGGCGAGGCCAGCCGCACCCAGTCCGAGCACCTGCGCCAGCTCACCGAGGCCAATGACCGCCGCCTCGCCGGGCTGCAGCAGTCGATGGAGCAGCGGCTCGACGCCGTGCAGCTCAGCGTCGAGCAGCGGCTGGCGAGCCTGCAGGCCGACAACGAACGCAAGCTTGAACAGATGCGCGCCACCGTGGACGAGAAGCTGCACGCCACGCTGGAGGCCCGCCTCGGCGAGAGCTTCAAGCAGGTCGCCGACCGGCTGGAGCAGGTGCACCGCGGCCTGGGCGAAATGCAGACGCTGGCGCAGGGTGTCGGCGACCTGAAGCGCGTGCTGGGCAACGTGAAGACGCGCGGGCTGCTGGGCGAGGTGCAGCTCGCGGCGCTGCTGGAGCAGGTGTTCACGGTCGAGCAGTACGCGACCAATGTCGTGACCGTGCCCGGCAGCAACGACCGGGTGGAGTTCGCGATCCGCCTGCCGGGGCGCGGCGCCGCTGGGCTGGACGCGCCGGTCTGGCTGCCGATCGACGCCAAGTTCCCGCGCGAGGACTACGAGCGACTGCTGGACGCGCAGGACCGCGCCGACAAACCCGCCGCCGAACTGGCCGCGCGGGCGCTGGAGCTGCGTGTGCGCGACGAGGCCCGCACCATCGCCGCCAAGTACCTCGCGCCGCCGCACACCACCGACTTTGCCGTGCTGTTCCTGCCGACCGAGGGCCTGTACGCCGAACTGCTGCGCCGCCCCGGCCTGAACGAGCGCCTGCAGCGCGAGCACCGCGTCACGCTGGCCGGGCCGACCACGCTGCTGGCCATGCTCAACAGCCTGCAGATGGGTTTCCGCACGCTGGCGCTGGAGCAGCGCAGCGCGGAGGTCTGGAAGATCCTCGGCGCGGTGAAGCTGGAATTTTCGCGTTTCGGCGAGGTGCTCGAAAAGACCCGCAAGAAGCTGCACGAGGCCAGCCAGACGATCGAATCGGCGGAAGTCCGGACCCGGGCGATGGCGCGCCAGCTGCGTTCCGTGGAAACGCTGGATCCGGCAGACGGGTCGCCCGCGCTGCCGAGCCGCCAACCCCCTGAATGAAGGGGTTCACCTCGGATTGCGGGGTCGGGCACCCTGTTCGGTAGCGCGCAAAGTGCTTAGGCTCAGGGTCGATTTTGTGGTCTGTCGATTTCCATTCGATGGAGGGGTTGGTCCTGATAGCTCCATCGCTTCACAAGGTGGCTCTTCGGAGCTGCCTTTTTTTTCGCCCATCCGCCCGCGGGATCAACGCGCCGGATCCAGCGCGTCCCGCAGCGCCGCCTCGACCGGAAAGGGCGCCCCGGTGATCCACGCCGCCAGAACCTGTGCGCCGAGCGCCGCGCTGGTGATGCCCCGCGACCCGAGTCCGCTGTAGACGAACAGGCCGTGCCCGGCGCCCTGGCAGCGCGGCACGTGGCGCAGCCCGTCGAGCCGGGTCCGTCCGGTTTGCCGCGCGGCGTCGAAGGCGAGGCGGTCGACGGGCGGGCCGATCAGCGGCAGCCGGTCCGGTGTGCTGGCCCGCCAGCCGACACGGCCCTCCGGCGCCAGCGTGTCCTGCGTCGCCAGATCCGGCCGGCAGATCCCGAGTTGCGCGGCGCGCGCCAGGTTGTGCCGGTGGTCGGCCAGCCGCACGGCGGCGTCCCGGTCCTCGGCCTGGCTGGTCGCGCCGGTCAGCACGCGGCCGTCCGGCAGCGTCAGGCCGTAACCCTGTCCCGACAGGGCCATCCGAGGCGGACACAGCCCCGGCGTGTCGGCGGGCAGCAGCGTCGTCTGGCCGCGCACCGCCTGCAGCCGCAGCGGCGCGGCGTGTGGCTCCAGCAGGCGGTTGACCGCGCCGGCATTCGCCAGCACGACCACCGGCGCCTGCGCCAGCACCTGCCCTTGGTGGTCCAGCGCTTGCCAATCGCCCATCGGACTGCGCCGCAGTGCCGCGACCTCGGTCTGCCCCTGGAAGCGCGCCTGTCCGGCCGACACCGCCTGCGCCAGCAGCCAGCGTGACCAGTCGCCCGGCGACAGCCAGCCGGCGTCGGCATAGAACCAGCCGCCAGTGGCCACGTCGAGGCCGGTGTGGCGGCGGGCCTCGGCGGCGGTGACCCAGCGCACATAGCTCTCCGGTAGACCGACCCGGGCGAGCTGGGCGGCGGCCTGCGTGGCGTCCAGCCGGTCTTCCAGCCGCACGAAGCCGCGCAGATCCCCCGCGACCGCGCCCGAGGCAATCGCCGGACGCGCCAGCCGGGCCGTCAGCAGCGATGCGGCGCGGAACCAGCGGGCGTGCAGGCCGTCGGGGGCGTTGAAGGTGCCGTGCATCAGGCCGCCCGGGTTGCCCGACGTTTCCTGCGCCGGTGCGGCCTGCCGGTCCAGCACGGTGGTGGACCAGCCCTGACGCGCCAGCGCCCAGGCCGCCGCACACCCGGCCAGTCCGGCGCCGATCACCAGTGCCTCGCGCGGCCCCTGGTGCGGCGGGCGAAACGCTGCCGGCTGCGGCAGCGTGAAACGCGGCGCGAAGCGGGCCTGCGTGGTGCCGGACTCCGCCGCATCCACGACAAAACCGTTGCGGGCGAGGCCGTCCCGCACCGCGGGCGCGGTCTGGGGGGTCACCAGGGTGGCTCCGGGCGCGGCCAGCCGGTTCAGCCGCCGCAGCAGGTCCGGGGTCAGCGTGACGCTGGCGTCGAGCAGGAAGCGGTCCACCTGCGCCTGCAGGCCGCGCAGGCGTGTCTCCACGTCCGCGGAGTCGCCGGGCACGCGCATCCACTGCACCCGACCGCCTGCGAGGTCCGGGCGGTCCGGGCCTTCGAGCGCGAGGACGATCAGGCGCTCGCCGCGCCAGTCGGCGTGCAGCGGGTCCAGCCGCGCGGCCGCGTCGGCGCCGGTGCGCAGGTCGAGCGTGACCCGGCGTTCGGGATCCGTGGTCATCCGCCGTCGTCCCGGCGCCGGAAGGCCACCCATCCCGCGATGATGGTGAACGCGAGCACGATGCTGACCACGATGAGGAATCCGTGCGGGTGGTCCGCCAGCGGAATGCCGCCGACGTTCATGCCCAGCAGGCCGGCGATGAGGTTGATCGGCAGCGCGAGCACCGTGACGATGGTCAGCACGAAGAGGCTGCGGTTGGTCTGTTCGTTGATCTGCGCGGCCACTTCTTCCTGCAGCAGTTTGACCCGTTCCTGCAGCGACACCATGTCGCGCAGCACCACAGAGAACTCCTCGGTCGCGTCGCGCAGGTCCTGCACGTCCAGATCGGCCATCCACCCCGGCGGGTGCTGGAGCAGCCGGAACAGCGCGGCCGGCTCCGGCAGCAGCAGCCGCTGCAGGCGCACCAGCAGCCGCCGCATCGCGCCCAGGCGCGAGCGCTTGTGGTTCAGGCGCCCGGCGAGCAGCTGGTCCTCCACGTCGTCGATCTGCAGCGTGGCCCGCCGCACCAGATCGACCAGCATGTCGGCCTGGTGGCGCAGCAGCTGCGCCAGCAGGTCGGCGGTCGAGCGCACCGGCTCGCCGTCGCGCACCGCCACGCGCAGCTGGTCGATCGAGCGCAGCGGCTTGCGGCGTCCGGTGATCAGCAGGCGTCGGTTCAGGCAGATCCACAGCGTGGCGGTGTCGGTCGGCTCGAAGAAGAAGTCGAACTGCAGGTCGTTGACCACCGCCAGCAGCACCTGCTCGACCCGCTCCACGCGGGTGGAATTCAGGCCGCCGCGCAGCGACTCGAAGAAGGCCTCGGGCAGCTCGGCGTGGTCGCGCAGCCAGCGCTCGGTGGCGTTGTTGGCGAGGTTGAAGTGCAGCCACAGCAGGCCGGTCGTGGCCGGTGCGTCCTCCGTGTCCGGATGCTCGGCCAGCCACTGCCGGGCCTGGGTCGACGAGACCGGCACGGCCAGCAGCGCGGCCTCCGCCTGCGCGGGGCCCTCTGGCTCGGCGAACTGGAAGCCCCAGATCAGTCCGGCCGGATCGCTGCCGTAGAGGGTGTCGCCTGGGAGTGCATGGGGTGGGTCGGTGGTCATCTGTCCGGTCGCTTGCAGCCCGTGTTGCCCGAAAGGCGCGAATGGCGGGAATGGCGGGAATGGCGGGGTGCCCGAGTCTGCCGCAGTTTTGTGTAGCGGTCCGGCGCCTGGCCGATCCGCGAGACTGGATCCGCACCAAATGCATATACTGTTTATACCGTTTTGGAGAACACCATGAATGCACCCGTCCCGTCCCCCGCCGCCCGCAAGCGTGCGCCCCGTTCACCCCGCGCCAAGGTGGCGGCTGTCCCGGCCGTGCCGGCGGTGGCTGTCGCGGTGCCGGCTGCACCAGTCGAGCCGGTGGCGCCTGCCGTGAAGTACAAGCTCGTCCGTGACAGCTTCACCTTCCCCGAAAACGAATACGCCCAGATCGCGCTGCTGAAGAACCGCGCGCTGACGCTGGCGCACCACGCCAAGAAGAGCGAGGTGCTGCGCGCGGGCATCGCGGCGCTGTCGGCCCTGTCCGACGAGGCGCTGCTGGCGGCGCTCCAGGCCGTGACGCCGATCAAGACCGGTCGTCCGAAGTCGGGCAAGAAGCGCTGAAGTGCACGCAGGCTCTGCTGGGTGGTGGCCTTGCCATCAAGCTGTCATCGATCCGACTTAATTTGTCGCCATGACCATCCTGGCTGCCTGCACCACTCTTCCGAGCGAACTGGATTCCGCTCACGCCCCTGATCTGGTTCCGGACAGCCAGGGCCTGCACTGGCGCGGCGTGCTCGCCGCCGTCGATCTGGGCTCCAACAGCTTCCGGCTGGAGCTGGCCCAGATCCGCGAGGGCCGCTACCAGCGCATCGCCTACCTCAAGGAGATGGTGCGTCTGGGGGGTGGCCTCGATGCCCGTGGCCGGCTGACCCCGCTGGCCACCCAGCGCGGGCTGGCCTGTCTGGCGCGATTCCGCCAGCGACTCGGCGGCCTGCCCGCCATGCAGCTGCGCGCCGTGGCGACCCAGACCCTGCGCGAAGCGGGCAACCGCGACGAGTTTCTGTCCCGCGCCGCCGAGGCGCTGGGCTATCCGATCGAGGTGATTTCCGGCCGGGAGGAGGCGCGGCTGATCTACGCCGGCGTGTCGCGCATCGAGCCGGCCACGCATCCCCGGCTGGTGATCGACATCGGTGGCCGTTCGACCGAAATCATCCTGGGCCGCAACCTCAAGCCGCAGCTCGCCGAATCGTTCCAGATCGGCAGCGTCAGCCTGTCGGAGCGCTACTTTGCCGACGGCCGCTGCACCGAACACCGCTTCCGCCAGGCCCAGATCAATGCCGAGGCCGTGCTGGAGGAATCCGTGCAGGCCTTCCGGCAGGAGCGCTGGGACGAGGCCCTCGGCTCGTCCGGCACCGCCAGTGCCGTGAGCCAGATCCTGCTGCAGTCCGGCCGCGGCGACGGGGCGATCACGCAGGACGGCCTGCGCTGGCTGCGCAAGCAGTGCGTCGCGGCCGACGCGGTCCAGGCGCTGGAGCTGCCCGGCCTGCTGGCCGAGCGCCGGGCCGTGCTGCCCGGCGGGCTGGCCATCCTGGGCGCGGTGATGAATGAATTCGGCATCGACGAGATCCGGCCGACCCGCGCCGCGCTGCGCCAGGGTGTCATCTTCGATCTGCACCAGCGCATCCAGGTGCGGCGCGAGAAGGACGGCCACAGCTGGCAGGACGAGACGGTCGGCGACCTGCAGCGCCGCTTCCAGTGCGACCGGCCGCATGCCCTGCGAGTCCAGCAGCTGGCCCAGCATCTGTTCGGGCAGATCGCTCCGGCGGCACCAGTCGTGCTGCAGCAGGAACTGGTCTGGGCCGCCCGGCTGCACGAGATCGGCATGAGCATCTCCCACCACGACCACCACCGCCACAGCGCCTACCTGCTGGCCCACATCGACGCGCCGGGCTTTTCGCAGAGCCAGCAGCGCCGACTCGCCGATCTGGTGCTGGGTCAGCGCGGCGGGCTGCGCAAGGTCGAGGCGGTGCTGGGCGATGCGGGCCGTGCGGCGCAGATCCTCGCGCTGCGCCTGGCGGTGCTGTTCTGCCATGCCCGCAACGAGCTGGGCGCCTTCCGGCCCGGCCTGGTGTGCCAGCAGGACACGGTCGTGCTGCGGCTGGACCGCGCCTGGGCCACCGAGTACCCGCGCAGCATGCACCTGCTGCGCGAGGAGGTGGCGAACTGGTCCCGCGCTGGCCACCTCACCCTGGAGCTGCAGGAGCGCTGAGCCGCTGCAGTGCCCGTTTTCATTGCCCTGGATCCTCCATGAACACCGTCAAGAAGATCCTGCGTTTCAACGAGGGCCGCGACCCGGTCCGGCTGGCCATGAAGTACCAGGCCATGCGCACCAACCCGTTCGTGTTCCTGCGCGGCAGCTGCCACCTGTTCCACGCCCGCCTGCCGGTGACGACCGAGCTGCGCAAGGCGCCGGCCGTCTGGACCTGCGGTGACCTGCACCTGGAGAACTTCGGCAGCTACAAGGGCGACAGCCGGCAGGTGCAGTTCGACATCAACGACTTCGACGAATCGCTGCTCGCACCGGCCACCTGGGATCTGGTGCGGCTGCTGACCAGCGTCGTGGTGGGGCGGCAGAGCGGGAGCCTGGGGCGGCGGGTGGGGGCGTCCTCGCGCCAGCTGTGCGAGGTCCTGCTGCAGGCCTATGTGCAGGCGCTGGTCGATGGCAAGGCGCGCTGGGTGGACCGCGACACGGCACCGCCGCCGGTGTCCGATCTGCTGCAGGCGGTGCGCGGGCGCAGCCGCCCGGAATTCCTGGACAGCCGCACGGAGCTGAAAGGGCGCCAGCGCCGCATCCGCGTCGACGGGCAGAAGGCACTGATGGCCAGCGAGGACGAGCAGGCGAAGGTCCGCGCCTTCATGGCCGGCTTTGCCAGCGAGCAGGCCAAACCGCGCTTCTTCGACGTGCTCGACGTGGCGCAGCGCATCGCCGGCACCGGCAGCCTCGGGGTGGAGCGCTACATCGTGCTCGTGCGCGGCAAGGGCTCGCCGGACGGCAACTACCTGCTGGACCTGAAGAAGGCCACGCCCTCGTCGCTGCAGGGCCACGTGCCCACCGTGCAGCCGGCGTGGCCGGACGAGGCCCACCGCATCGTGGCCATCCAGCAGCGCATGCAGGCCGCGGGCATGGCCTTCCTGCACGCGGTCCGGCTGGAGGACACGCCGTTTGTCCTGCGGGCGCTGCTGCCCAGCGAAGACCGGGTGACGCTGGCGCAAGTCGGCCGTCCCGTCGCGCGGCTCCAGCAGCTGCTGGTGGTCATGGGGCAGTGCCTGGCCTGGGCGCAGTTGCGCAGCAGCGGGCGCGGCGGCGCTGCGACGGCGGACGAACTCATCGCCTTTGGCCAGCAACTCAAGTGGCGCGTCCGCCTGATCGATCTGGCCCACGCCTGCGCCGAGGACGTGCAGGCCGACTGGGCCAGTTTTGCCGCGGCGTGCGAGGACGGGACCGTGCCGCTGTCAGGCGGGGGGCCTGGGGCCTGAGTAGCGCGGCAGCGTCATGCCCAGCGCCCACTCGGCCTGGGTCACCTCGCCGGGGCGGGTGGCGACCACCCGGTAGCCTTTCTGGAGCAGCTGCTTCAGATAGAGGCGGTTGGCCTGTCCGGCCAGCGCCACCTGCCCGACGATGGGCAGCGCCACACAGGCGAGGGCCAGCAGCCAGCAGCGGCGCATGAGCAGGGGAAACGGGCCAAACAGCAGCACGGACCTCGAATACCCGAGCGGCACCCGAAGCTTTCGCCCGGTTCCGGGGTGGCACAACAGCAACTCGTGGCTGTGGCCGGCATGGGCAGACGTGTCCGACGGGGGCGAGCCGGGCGGGGTGGGCGGTGCGGCAGTGGACATTGGGTCAGCGGGTCACTGGTGAACGTGGAAAACCGGGCCATGCTGCCTGACCCGGACGAAGCGACAAGCCCCGGGGTTCAGCCCGGGGTCGAGTGTTCAAGCCGGGACGGCTTGTCAACCGACATGTATGGAAATACAGTTGTCGGATGGAAGCCGTGAAGACTCTCAAGCTGCGCATCAAGGACAAGCACGCTGGCGTGCTGTCCTTGATGGCGCGTGAGGTGAACTTCGTGTGGAACTACTGCAACGAGACGAGTTCGCGTGCGATCTGGGAGCGGCGCGAGTGGCTGAGCGGGTTCGACCTGCAGAGGCTCACGGCGGGGTACTCGAAATGCGAGGGCGTGCGGGTGGGCAGCGCGACGGTGCAGCTCGTCTGTGAGGAGTACGCCGCCCGGCGCAAGCAGTTCAAGA